>CBDUWS010000147.1:0-5190 GCA_965370985.1 uncultured bacterium | reverse complement strand
GAAATTAAATAGCCACGCGCCATATAATCAAACGCTCCCATATGGATAAACGAAGGAGATCGAATTTTCAACCGATACGGTCGTGAACTCCCATCACTGATGAGAAAAAATCCCAGTTCGCCCTTGGGCACTTCCGTCCCGCAATAGGTTTCGCCTTTCGGCGGCTTAAACCCTTGGGTGAAAATAATGAAATGATGTATCAAACTTTGCATATCTCGCATGACTTCGGGTTTTGGCGGTGGAATCACTTGGGCATCTTCGGCCAGGATCTGCCCGTCAGGCAATTGATCCAAGCACTGCTCGACGATGCGGGCACTTTGCCACATTTCTTCCATCCGAACCCAGTATCGGTCATAGGTGTCACCGTCTTTGCCAAGCGGCACTTCCCATTCCACGCGATCATACACACCGTACGGTTCAAGTTTACGAATATCATAGGCGACACCCGAACCACGCAGCACCGGCCCCGTCAGGCCAAAGTTGATCGCATCCTCTCCTGAAATCACGGCCACACCTTTGGTGCGGGCCACCCAAATGCGGTTTTTTTGGAGAAGCGTGTCATATTCTCGAATATGAGCGGGAAAAGTCTTCAAAAACTCCCGCAGCGTGGCAATAATTTCTGGCGTGAGATCGGCATCCACTCCACCAATCCGATAATAGTTGAGGGTCAAGCGAGCCCCACAGAGTTTTTCAAAGAGATCCAACAAGACTTCCCGCTCGCGGAATGTCCAAAAAAATACGGTCATCGCACCAATGTCCAAGGCTTGCGTCCCTAACCAAAACAAATGGCCAACAATCCGTTGCACTTCGGCAATAATCGTTCGTACATATTCAGCCCGCTCGGGAACAGTCATCCCAATCAATTTTTCCACTGCCCGAACATAGGCATAGTTATTGGTCATAGCACACACATAATCCAAGCGATCGGTATGCGGAAGGATTTGCATATACGTCAGGCCTTCAGCCAATTTCTCCACCCCTCGATGCAGATATCCCAAGTCCGGTGTGGCTTTACTGACGCGCTCACCATCCAGCTCCAACACCACCCGTAAGACCCCATGGGTGCTGGGATGCTGTGGCCCCATATTTAAGAGCATTTCCGTGGTTCGTTTTTTGTCCCCTGGTCGATCATCCGCCATAAATTGATGCCGCTGATCATCCGGCACTTCGGCCTCGGACCATTCGCCAACGGGCTCATCAAGTTTTGGCAGGAAATCAAATTGGCTGCGCCAACCGCGGCCTTCTGCAGGAAAATCTTTGCGCAACGGATGCCCTTCATCATAGTCATCAGGCATTAAGATCCGCCGTAAATCTGGATGGCCGATAAATCGAATACCCATCAGGTCATAGACTTCTCGCTCTAAAAAATTAGCGCCGCGCCAAATATCGCTGATCGTCGCAATTTCTGGTGACTCTTCCGACACTCGTGCTTTAATCCGAAGGCGCGTCCCGTGAGGCAAAGAAAGAAATTGATAAATCACTTCAAACCGTTCCAGATCTTCGGGATAATCAGCCGAGCAAATATCAGTGATATGGTCTAACGACAAAGCGGGATCATCATGCAGAAATTGTGCGACATGCCGCCATTGATCGGCTTTCACTTGTGCCCATAAATCACCGCGGACTGGATCCTGCTCTGCAGTAATCACGGCCTCGGGAAACTTGGCAATAATGGTTTCAAGAAACGGGTGCATACACCACACTTGTTGGGGATTGATGAAATTCAGGAAAGGAGCACCAAAACGAATGACAACCTATTTCACAAAATATTTTTCTTGTTGAATTTTCTCTTGTAATTTAATCAACCCATCCATGAGCGCTTCAGGTCTCGGAGGACAACCAGCGATATACACATCCACGGGCACAATCTGATCCACCCCCTGAACGACACTATAACTATTGTAATGATTGCCCGACGTCGCACAGGACCCCATGGAAATGACATACCGGGGTTCGGCCATTTGGTCATAAATTCGGCGAATCACCGGAGCCATCTTCCGGCAGACCGTACCGGCGACGATCATCAAATCCGATTGCCGTGGAGAGGCCCGAAATACCCCTGCCCCAAACCGATCGATGTCGTACTTCGACGAAACCGACGCAATCATTTCAATGGCACAACAAGCCAGACCAAAGGTCATCGGCCATAGAGCTGATTTCCGACACCAAGCGATGAAGTAATCCAAATTAGTCGTAACAATGTTGGGTTCAAGTTGTCGTTCTAAAAAGCTCATATTGTCCCATCCAAATGCTGGGCAGTTATTGTACTGCCTCCCCCCCGGTTACGCTAGGCCTAAAGACCTACAATCGATCAATCCCAGTCTAATGCACCTTTTTTCCAGGCATACCAATACCCGACTATTAAAATGGCTAGAAATAATCCCATCTCAAGGAGTCCAAGCAAACCAAGCTTCTTAAATACCACTGCCCACGGAAACAAGAAAACTACCTCGATATCAAAAATGACGAAGAGCATGGCGATGATGTAGTACCGCATGGGAAATTGTACCCTGGCATCCATAAACAAGGGGCTTCCACTCTCATACGGCAAAAGCTTTTCCCGGTAAGGTCGGCTGGGTCGGAGAAACCAGCCCGCGATAAACGAACCAAGCCCGAAGAGGGCCCCCAGCACCATAAAGATGATAATGGGGAGATAGTTAAACGGAACGGGTTCACTGCCCATTTGAATTCTCCATGCAGAATTTTATGTGAACTCTCATCGATAAACCCGCTTGATCTGTTTCCACATTCAGGTGATTAAAGGACATCGTCAAAAAAGGCACGATAGCGTAACCCTTGAAGGGGCACCGACTCAATCCCTTTTCGTTGAACCAAGACCTTAAACGTTGTGCCCATTCCATGGGGACGTAATAATTGAGTCAGGGCTTGAACATCTTTTGATTCTTGCTCCTGATCTTGCACCATCTCCTCGACTCCTAAACCCATGAGCCAATTGGCCAGCGTTGTAAACCCAACCGTATGTAATCCACAGAACTTTCCAGACTTGGCTAAAGCCGAAAAATTCACATGGGCCGTCATATCTTGTTCACCCACGCGAGTATAGGGATTGGTAGAGATAGAATGTTGGTAGTAACATAAGAACGTGCCGTCTTTCCGATCAGCCGCATAATAATCGCTCCCGGTATGACCGTAATCGACCGTGATCATCATGCCTCGATGGAAGACACGCGCCACGCGAGTCATCCACTGTTCGGCCGCTACATGGAGTTCTGAGACTTGTCCTTCATTCAGAACCACGCCATGTTGGTGAACATATTCATCTAATTTCGGAGAAGACAAGGAACTCACCCGTTCCACAAACTGCCCACCTTCATAATCCACAAATATTTCCTGAAGATGCTGGTTGTCGAAGCGGACACGATGAACGGGAAAGGCATCCACTAATTCATTGGAAAATATCACGCCAGTCACAGAGTCTCGATCAAGTTGCTCAACAGAAGACGTCCAGGTTAGTCGTCTATCTCCCCAGGTTTTCATAGCCTCTCGAATACGGGACTCTTGAAGGGATTGAAGATACGGACTCCGCTCTACGAGGTGGTAGTACAATCGGTTCAGGAAATCAGGGGCAACCGCCTGACAATGTTGAAGAAAATCGGTGGCAAAGGTCCCGTTCCCTCCGCCCATTTCGACGAAGGTAAAAGGATCCGGGCGACCTAACTGTGCATCAATTTCTAACACCTGACGCACCAGGGTTTTGGCAAGAATGGGTGATAATTCCGGCGCGGTATAAAAGTCGCCTTCCCAGCCAATACGTTCTCGGAAAGATGCTTCCTCTCCAACCATAGGCGTCATATAATACCCGTATTGATCGTCGTACAAGGCCAACTCCATAAAGCGGGCAAACGTCAAAGGCCCATTTAAAGAAATTTCCTCAATAATTTTCTGGATAAGCTTGGAATTACCTGTGAAATGTGAAGAGTCAGATAGCACGAATGGACTATAGTCACTCCTTCAATATACCCATGAAGAGTCGGTTACGATACCCACCTGATAAGTTCCAAGTCAAGCAAAATGCCTGACAAGAAAAAATGAAATGGCAATAAATTCAAACGGTTAGAAGACAAAATTCATTAATGCCCAAGCTCTTGTGGTAATACTATCAGGATCCAAAACAACAGCTGCCTGGGGCCCAATAAATATAACCAATTGAAAGCCGTACTCATCCCAGACCTTCCTTTATCTGGGTACTCACTAAAACGCTTCCGTCACTCCTGCTCGTTGTTGGCAGGAGTCTTTCTTCGAGTTCTATACACAAAAAGACGGTCGTTACCCTTCTGACTGAATCAAAAGAAAGTTCTGCCCTTCAGGACGCAACAAGCCGTCAGACCTCAGCCGCCAAGACAAAAACCACGGCAAAAGAAAATTTCAAAAAAAGGTTCCTGACACTTTTTACAGGCTCCTAGTGATTCACCACATCGAAGAGTTCAGAAGTCATAGAGTCTAGGATGTCATTCCATGGTTGATGCTTGGAATGCCGTCTAAGAAAAGTTTTCGAGTTTTTTGTGTTTTCTTCTCACCACACCGTATCGACATGCGGATAGCGGATGATCTTTTCATCCTTTGTGATGAGCAAGGCTCCCAAGGTAAGGGCAGTCGCAATTATAATGCGATCAGCTGGATCTTGATGGTGAGGGGGAAGGAGTTGTATCGACTTGAGGGCAATGTGGTTATCAATTGGCACGAAATTGATAAAAGGGAGGGATTCGGCATGAGCAATCCAATCCGTATAGTCCATCGTCAATTGTAAGCGTTCGCGTGTGGCAAGTTGCGCCACTTCCCACACGCTAATGGACGAGATATAAATGGTTTGTTTCGTCTTGCCTTCGTTGAGGAGTTTCTGAACCTTGGAAGAAAAGGAATAGCCTTCGCTCAACCACCATACCCACACATGGGTATCGAGGACAATCATGAAAGCGCATTCCAAGAAGCTTCAATAGGGCCTGTCGGATCTGTATATTTTACGACACTGCCACGAAGCGCTTTAAGCACCTCTGAAGGTTTCGGGGAGTATGGCAGAATTTTCAGGACTGGTCTTCCGTGATCGGTAATAATCAGCTCTTTGCGGGTCCGTTCAACATCTCTCAAGATCTCTAGAATCCGTGGTTTCAATTTTGATTTGGAAATGGTCATCTGATTCATTTTAGATCTTTCCCTTAAAGAGTTAATAAA
>CBDUWS010000146.1:0-5194 GCA_965370985.1 uncultured bacterium | reverse complement strand
GCTTCCTGAATTTTCTTCATGTATTCCTGAACGAGTTCTTTTTGTTTTTGGCCGAGTTCGGCTTGGAATTCTTGCCCGCGTTTTTGCCATTCCTGATACCTTTGCGCAAAACGTTCTTGTTTGGCTTTTTGCTCCTCGGCACTCAGTTTATCTTTGCTAGCTCCGAGTTCTTCTTGGAGTTTCTCTAATTCCTTTTGGTCATTTTTCATGACCGTTTCTCGGGCTTGGGCATGTTCTTTGAGGCCTGCCAAGGCTCGGCTGCCAGCCTTAGATTTTTCAATAATAGCTTGGGGATCGATAACACCTACACGGAATGATTTCTTCGTGGCTGCCAATGCCAGCTCTCCAGTGAACCCAAAGGCACACAGGCTCGCTATCATTATCATGCAGAGTTGTTTTGATCGGTGAACATTCCACAACATTGTCTTCATCATACATTTCCCTCTGGTAATTAAGGATGAGATTTCGTGGGCTCGCTGGACGGCACGAGTAGGAGATTCTCGGTAAACCCCCGTGAGGGTAACGAGGCCGCATGAGCCTGTCAAGTCGTTGAGGCTGCTCAATTCACAGATTAAGTTTTTTGGTATAATAACACCTTCTGACTATCCAACCATGTTAGGTGCCCTGTTATGAGAGATCAATCGCCACCACTAAAAATTGTCTGTTTCGGAGATAGTTTGACGTTGGGATATCAATCGCCAACTCTTCGTTCTCCAATGGTGGAGAACATCCCCTATGGCACCTACGTGCAGGAATGGTTGGGTGACAGGGGACGGGTGTTGATTCATGGCGTGTGTGGTGAAACGACGCAGGATATGCGATTACGATTTGAAGAGGATGTGCTCGACCACCTGCCCCAGGTTGCCATTATTCTTGGAGGAACGAATGATTTTGGTTTGGGTATAAGCCCGACCGCGATGATGGAAAACCTGAGGTTCTTTTATGAACAAGCGCAAGCTCGTGGAATTCTGCCAGTTGCTGTGACGGTCCCGTCCTTGAGAGATGATGTTGAGCAGGATGAAGTATTTGAAAAAGGCCAATCATTACGAGGGATCACACCTGTTGTGGAGCGAGCCATTGCTTTACGAGTGGTACTCAATCAATCGATCAAAGAGCTAAGCTGTAAGCGACGCATCCCTGTGGTGGATTGGTTTACTGAGACCTGTGAGGTTGGCACACAGGCCTTAGCCCCTGAATATTCTAATGATGGGTTACATCTGAACACGATGGGGTATAGGAAACTCGCGGAATTAGTTTGGAAGCAGGTCTTGGAAGATTTGCTCAAAAAGGGAAACTAATGTTTAAACAAGGACGAGAATGGCCACCATTTTACA
Source organism: uncultured bacterium (assembly GCA_965370985.1). GTDB lineage: Bacteria > Nitrospirota > Nitrospiria > Nitrospirales > UBA8639 > Nitrospira_E. The sequence continues at coordinate 3,860 of CBDUWS010000146.1, read as the reverse complement.
GTGTCTCGGGAACCTCATTTTACCCTGGGGTTATCAAAAGGGTTTTGTTGGTAAAGGGAGGCTTGTTTAGGCGCTTGAGTTGGATGAGGTGGAAGGAGCACTCGATCCCGATGAGCCGGACGAACTAGATGAGTTGGATGAATTTTTTGAGGACGAACTACTGCTACTATCACTACTACTAGACGAACTGTCGCCGCTGGTTTTGCCTTCTGAGCTCCCCTTGCTATCGGATTGAGTTGTCGAGCTTTTTACTTCCGTTTTTTCGCCTTTATTCTCTGATTTCGCATCGGGCTCTTTGAGCTTGTCGGAATAATCTGTGACATACCATCCTGTTCCTTTAAACATGATAGCCGGGGCGGAAATAATTTTAGTGACGGGTTTTGCTTCCGCACAGCCAAATTGGTCACAGGTTTGGACTGTGGGATCGGTCATTTTTTGTTTGAGCTCAAACCGTTTTTCACAACTGGTACATTCATATTCGTAGATCGGCACGTGTTACCTCCACAACAAGACATCGGTTACAAATTTTATAAAAAAATCCTTCCTTCGTTAGATAAGGCTTTTTCCCTTAAGGTCAATAGGAATGCCTCATTTCCCAGAGAATGCTTTGGGAACACCAGACTACCGATAGCTCATTATTCCAGATTCTCAATAGCCTGAGACAGATGTTCTAGGCCTTCCTCAATGGTCGCTAATGGACCGGTATAGGAAAATCGGAGATGGGAATTCGTTCCAAAGGGTTCTCCCGGCACACAGGCCACTTTCTCTTCATTTAGGAAATAATTGGCCAGGTCAAATGGGGTGGCCAAGACTTTTCCTTGAAAACGGCGACCCAATAAATTGGCCACATTGGGAAAAGCATAAAAGGCCCCAGCCGGCATGGGGCAGTGGATGCCTGAAATATGATTTAAGCCTTCCACGATAGCTCGTCGCCTGACATCTAACTCTTTGACCATATGCTCAATGAATTGTGATCCGCCTTGAAGCGCCCCCACCGCGGCTTTTTGAGCAATAGATGAGGGGTTTGAGGTACTTTGGCTTTGGATGTTCCCCATGGCTTTAAGAATGGGCTCAGGGCCGGCGGCATAGCCTATCCGCCAGCCGGTCATGGAGTAGGTTTTCGAGACACCATTCACAATCACCGTGTGGTGAACCATGTCGGGATGGACCGTTGCAATAGAGCAATGTTTTCGGCCTTCATAGACCATCTTTTCATAAATCTCATCAGAAATGATCAGTAGGTTGTGTTGAATAGCCAGAGCAGCGATGCCTTCAAGGGTCTCTTGGTCATACATGCTGCCGGTCGGATTACAAGGGGAGTTGAGGATGATGGCTTTGGTCCGTTCGGTGATGATCGCTTTCAAAGCTGAAAGATCGATCGCGTAGTTCTTGGCTTCGGATGTCGGCAGAAACACTGGTGTGGCGTCCGCGACGAGAATCTGCTCCGGATACGAGACCCAGTAGGGTGCCGGAATAATCACTTCATCTCCAGCTTCAAAAAGTGCCATGGCCAAGTTGAAGAGGGTATGCTTGGCACCGCAGGAAACCACAATTTGTGATCGGGAGTAGGTGAGCCCCTGATCACGCTGAAATTTTTCGATGATGGCATCTTTGAGTTCATCGATGCCGGTAACTGCCGTATATTTGGTAAAACCCGATTGAATGGCGGTTACAGCGGCTTGCTTGGCTTCATCCGGCGAATCAAATGACGGCTCGCCGGCTGTGAAGTCAAAGACACGTTGCCCTTGAGCGACTAGCGCTTTGACCGTGGCTGAGAGTTGTAAGGTCAGTGAGGGAGTAATGCGCGTAGTGCGGGATGCTAGCTTCATCATTGAGTCCTTCGTATTTGGGCTTTGAGGCGTTCGGCCACTTCCGGATGTAAAAAGTGATGAAGAGGACCGCCGACGGACGCCACTTCTTTCACCATACTGGAAGTGAGGTACGAATATTCTTCGCTCGCCATCAGAAACATGGTCTCTAAAGTCTGGTCTAGTTTTCGGTTCAGCAACGCCATCTGAAATTCATGTTCAAAATCTGAGACCGCTCGAAGTCCCCGAATGATTGCCTGGGCCCCTCGTCGACGCACATACTCAACAAGTAGACCATCAAAGGGTTCAACAACGACACCGGGAAGATCCCGGGTCGCAATCTTGGCCAATTCGACACGTTCCTTGAGATCGAACAATGGGGCTTTGCGCGGATTAGGGGCGACGGCGACCACCACTTGTTGGACAACATGAAGACTTCGTGCAATGACGTCGGCATGTCCGCGGGTAATCGGATCGAAGGTGCCTGGATAAATGCCAATGGTCATGGTTTAAGCCCCACCGTTTGACGTCATATCTATAGGTGATTGGGGTCGATAGAAGGTCAAGGCTGTATCGCCATACTTGGCCGTCCGCGTAAGCGTCCATTTCCCAATGGACGATGGCGGCGTTATTTTAGAAAAATGTTCATAAATAATGTGGCCATTACTGGCAACCAAGTCGGCGTTTTCTATTTCTGTGAGAAGTTGATGACTGTGTTCGTATCGATAGGGAGGGTCAATATACAGCACGTCAAACGGCTGCCATCCTACCAAAAGTGAGTTTTGGATGGCGAGTGCCACATCTTGAACCAACACTAGGCTTTGTGCGTTTAAATTGAATTGAGCGAGCGTACTCTCAAGTATTCGGCCCGCCTCAGAACTCTGTTCTACAAAGATCGCTTTTGCGGCTCCTCGGCTTAAGGCTTCAAGCCCGATAGAACCACTGCCCGCAAACAAATCGGCCACGCATGCTCCCGGAATTATCGGGCCTAAAATGGAAAATAATGCTTCTCGGGTTCGGAGCGATGTCGGACGAATTCCTTGCCCCTGTAACGTGGGGATTTTTCGACCCTTCAAGAGCCCCGTAATGATCCGTATTGAGGAGGTGATCATGTGATGATTGAACCATAGCACAGACACCAAAATCCCAACAATCATAAGGACTTTTTTACACAAAAGGGAAGCTTTGACGGGATGAAAATCCCCTGCGTATAGTGAATGTAGTGTGGGTACGTGTTTCCTGCAATAGGGTGCAATGAAGTCTTCGATTTTCAAAAAAGGAATTCTGTCGTGGCCGGAACAGGAGCGTCCGAGAGAATTGCTTCTGTCCCAAGGTCCACAAAGTTTGTCCGATGCCCAACTTCTCGCAATCTTGCTTCGGATCGGGCGAGCGGATTTTTCAGCCGTTGAGGTCGCTATGGATCTATTAACTCAATTGGAAGGGCTGCGAGGTCTGGCGAACCGCAGCCTGGAAGAACTCTGTGCTATTCCAGGTATTGGCCCTGCCAAAGCCGCGCAAATTTTGGCAGCGATCGAGTTGGGTAAGCGGGCCTTAGCCACACCGTTAACTGAAGGAAAACGAATCCAGGGTAGCAAGCATATTTTTCAACATTATTATCCTTTGTTGCGAGACCTTCGCCATGAAGTGTTTAAAGCCGTTCTCTTGGACGCCAAGCATAGGGTCATTCGGGATTTCACTGTGTCGCAAGGAAGTTTGACTGTCAGTATTGTCCATCCCCGGGAAGTCTTTAACCTTGCGGTGCGGGAATCGGCGGCGGCAATTATTTTTGTCCATAATCATCCTAGTGGTGACCCGAGGCCCAGCGAAGAAGACTATGCCCTTACGCAGCGGTTGATCGCCGCAGGCGAGATTCTAGGGATTCGCGTATTGGATCATATCGTCATTGGTGACGGGAAATACGTCAGTTTCGCCGACGAAGGATTTTTCGCCACCAAGGCCTAATCCAAGTGGAGCTCTATTATCCTAAAAACAGCAGGCGGATCACGAAAGTCTGCACAACCCCTTGTAAATGTGAAAATTGACTCATCACCC
>CBDUWS010000145.1:0-5211 GCA_965370985.1 uncultured bacterium | reverse complement strand
GGCAATGAAATCAGTGCCACGTCAATGGCTCGAAAAGGCTGCTCGCTATCTGATTGAAACCTTACAAACATGGCCATAACGATGACGAGGGCATGAAGAACGCAAGAGACAGCGAGGCCCCAACGGAATGATGATCCTTCTGAAGAAACGTCAGTCGTGAGCCCAAAAGAAATAAGGCTTGGGGATGCAGCATGTCCCATGAAACGGAAATTTAGGGGGAGGCTCCGATATTGTCTGCTTCGATAGTTTCAATTTTCGGCCCTGTGACCATTCCGAGGCGGTCGATTTTGGCCCCCTTCACTTCATCCATAATCTGTACCACGGTTCCATACGGCACGGTTTTGTCAGCCCGTAAATAGACCGAAACGTGAGGGTTGGAGGCTTTGGCTTCCTGTAATCTTGACCTCAGATCTACCAAGCTAATGGGATCGTTGCCCAAAGATAAACCATGGTCTTTCTGAATGGTGACAATCAATCGCTCTTCCGCCTTTATAGTGTTGGCAGCCGTTGTAGGTAAATTAATATCCAATCCTCTGTGCAACATGGGGGCCGTGACCATGAAAATCACGAGCAAGACGAGGACCACATCCACCAGGGGGATGACATTGATTTCTGAAAGAAATTGTCGAGGCTGTGACCTGGTTATCATCGGGCAACTTCCACTTCAAAGGCTTTTTCAGATGCCTCAATTGTATTGAGAAACTCAATCGTAAAGGCTTCAACACGAAACGCCATTTTCCGGATTCTGGAAAGAAAATAATTATAGGCCATGACGGCAGGGATGGCAGCAAAGAGACCAGCCGCCGTTGCGACCAGAGCTTCAGAGACACCAGGAGCAACTGCGGCAATACTGGCAGACCCCTGTGCGCCAATTTCTCCAAAAGCATTAATAATCCCAATTACGGTTCCCAAGAGGCCGATAAATGGGGTCAAATTTCCCGTGGTTGCTAAAAAAGGAAGATATGCTTCATGATGGTTAATTTGATTTTGGATGATGTGCTGCGCGACCTTTTCTAAGTATTGGCGATTAGGCCGTTGGGCGGCACCTTGGGTTTCCATTTCCTGTTGAGAGGCAAACAGGTCGGAGGATGATGGTAATGGGTCTAATCGGTCCGCCACTCCAAGATAGACTGTCGAACTGGGGCTGAGCGTATAGTTTTTAGCCTGATTTCTTAGAGGTTCCTGATCTACCGGGTTTATTTCATATAGTTGGAGGAATTGTGCTTCTTCCTGGTTGATTTTCCGAAATTGTCGAATCTTATTCACGATAATCCCCCAGGATACCACTGAAAAAATAGACAGAATCAGTAAAATGACGATGGACAATAAACCGAGAGATCCCAAAAGCTCAGAAGGATTGGCAAAGGGCATAACGTATTTTAGACCTCCATTAGGCTAATCGGATGTAACACGGGGGATGTGTGAATACCGAACAGAACAGACCAACATGAGATGGGATGGCGGGGCCGACGGGATTTGAACCCGCGACTTCCAGATTGACAATCTGGCGTCCTAACCTGGCTGAACGACGGCCCCGAAATAATCTGGTTCTGGGCAAACAGCCCACAGAGTTCTTCCACAGGGGAAGTTGATTTTGGTGTGGGCTGGTCAATATATCAGATCGAGCCGACCTAATGCCAAACAAAAATTGGTAGGCGGAACAGGGATCGAACCTGCGACATCTGCCGTGTAAAGGCAGTGCTCTGCCAGCTGAGCTATCCGCCTAAAAACGGAACAAAATCAATAATTTCCTCATTATAACAGGGAGTTAGGCCTTGTCAACTCTATGTAAATAATGTGGAATACTGTTTGACATGACTTAGAGACGTGGGTATAAGGCACCACATTGCAAAGGGGTCATGCCAGGAAAAATCGTATGAAGTTTTTTTAATCTGTAGAGAGGAAGTACCGGCGATGGGATATAAAATTAAAGATAACTCCGCTAAATCGGCTACAGCTGAACCCGTAGTGGCCTTGTCCAGCAAAGAACAGTTTTTGTTTTTTGTGGAGGAGCACCGTGGGTTGGTTTGGGGCGGCATTCTTTTGGTGGTGGTCTTAATTGGTGGGCTTGTCACGTTCAATTGGCTCTCCCAACAGGAGCAGGAAGTAGCCTGGGAATTACAAGGCCAAGCCCAACAGATGTACTTGGACCGTCCCCTCGACGATGTTGAGAAAGGAAAGAAGAATATTCAACAGGCATCTGGAATGTTTCAGGATATTCTTGAGCAATACCCCGGAACCCCCAGTGCAAAGGTTTCTTCGTTTTTGTTGGGGAATAGTTTAATGGAAGCTGAAAATTATCAAGGTGCGATCGATGCCTACACCTCGTTAATTCAAGAATATTCGCAAGACCACATTCTGGTGGGATTGGTACAGCAACGGTTGGGATTGGCTCATTTACTAAATGGGAATCGGGAGGCAGCTATGAGCGCGTTTGACGCGGTGATGGAAAATCCTCATGCGCTCAATAAAGACCAAGTGCTCTTTGAATTAGCCAAATTGGCGGAGTCGGAGGAGAAAACCGATGATGCCGTCAAACGCTATAAACAACTCATACAGGAATTTCCCCTTTCGCCATTTTCGACCGAAGCCAATCTTCGTGTGCAGGTCTTAGCTCCGGAAGAAGCTCAAGAATCTGTGGAAGAGGAAACAAGCTCAGGCAATAAAGTAGAGCAAGAAACGTCAGAGCCTCTGAGCGGAGAAGGCGATAAAAATGAAGTGGGGAAAGAAGACTAAAACAACGAATGTTGTTGAAGCTTAATGGCTGACCATCAGCATATGTCCAGCTCGAATAATGCTTGAAGACAATTTATTCAATGCTTGTAAATCTCGCACGCTCATTCTAAACTGCTGCGCAATAGTCCATAAGCTATCTCCCCGCCGGACACGGTACCATTTGGGATCGCTGGTTTGAGATTGTTGCGATGTCGATGTCCCTGTCACCCGTAATCGGTCTCCGGGATAAATCAAATGCGTCGAAAGCTTATTGAGCCTTTTGAGGTTCCTGACCGACGTGCCGAAGCGATTAGCAATCTTGTCCAACGAATCTCCATATCGAACACGGTAGATCTGAGACTTCTGAGGCTGTGGGGTCCCTTGCACCCGTAATCGGTCTCCGGGGTAAATTAAATGCGTCGAAAGATTGTTGAGTTTTTTGATCTGGCGGACTGAAGTCCTAAAGCGATGTGCGATTTTACCTAACGAATCTCCATATCGTACTCGGTACCACGTGGCCGTGAGATCAACCTCATCGTCAACTCCAGTGCGCACACGCAATTTTGCACCTACACGGATCAAATTGCTTGATAAATGGTTCATGTTTTTCAGCTGACGCACTTTCATCCCAAACCGTCTGGCGACAACGGACAAGCTATCCCCCCGACGTACCCGGTACCATTGAGTGGGAGGCGGTGGCGGCTGGGTCCAGACTGGAAGGGTCGCATGGTGTGCGGCGACTAATGAGGCCAATCCCACTGGCACTTTGAGATGGTACCCGGGACTTTTAGCCCTTGGAACAATATTGCGCCGGAGTTCGGGATTTAACCGCTTGAGTTCTTCAAAAGAAATCCCTGTCTGTTTCGAAATCGCAGAAAGTTGAACGGGTTTACCAATCAAGACTTCTTCGAATTCATGCCGATCGCCTTCAGGCGCAAGAAACCCATAAGCCGTGGGATTTTTGGCAATAAGCGTGGCGGCAATGAAGCGCGGGACATAGTCTTTGGTTTCCCGTCGGATATACCATGTGCGTCGAATTTTCCAAAAATCTCGAGTTCCGGTCTTTCGAATAGCTCGGGAAACTTTCCCACTCCCTGCATTATAAGCGGCTAGGGCAAGAGGCCAGGAGCCAAAGCGGTCATAGAGATCTCGAAGATGATGGGCGGCGGCCACAGTAGATTTTATTGGATCCCGCCGCTCATCCACGTACCAACTGACATTGAGCTTATACATGCGGCCGGTGGCTTTCATAAATTGCCACGGTCCAGAGGCCCGTGCGCGAGAGAAGGCTCGCGGGTTGAAGCCGGATTCCACGAGGGACAGATACATGAGTTCGGTAGGAAGCCCAAATTCCCGAAAGATGGGCTCGACGATCTCTTTGTAGTGGTGGAATCTGTCTAAGTACGATTGAAACCGATCGGCAATGCCTTCCTGGAAATAGCGTAGATTTTTGTCCACGGCGTCGTTGATGACAAGGGGAATCGTTCCATATTCAGAAAAGGTTTCTTGAGCGGTAGGTTCCCAATCGGAATTCAGGACATCGACAAAACGGGCCAGATATTTACTCCCCCTTGAAAGTCTAGTAAAACCCGTCTCAACAGGCCATTGCGAAGAAATCTCGGAAACGTTTCCCTGGGGAAAAAGCTGAAGATTTTGTTCGAGTGTTGGCCAATCAAAGCGGGAAAAGGAGGGGAGGCGATCACGTTGAGAGATGCTTAATGGTGATTGAGGAACAGGGGAATGGGCGATCTTGTCTTGAGAATCGCGAGGTTCTTGGTTTTTGACTTGTTGATCATCAGAAGGAGGAGAAGCAGGATTCATCGCCTCTTGTGGGGCTGCCTCCCGATGGCGCAAAGCTGGTTCGTGAATAATATACGAAGGGACCTCTTCGTCAACGACAACAGAAAAGGGGTTTGGTCGTTGTTCCTCCTCTAGTTGTTGCACAGAGCTAGAGGATTGGGTATTCAGAGTTTTGGGAAAAGAATTAAAGACATTCGTTGATCCTTCGGACCTAGATGGAGAGCTTTGTCTGTCAGACGGGATATTCGCGTGACCACCACGAATAGCCAAGGAATAATTGGTGGTAAGGGATTCCGAGAAAAATTCTGGAGGAAGAATAGAGATTTCGGCCCATCCTTTGATTGGGATAACCATACTAATGGCCATGATAAGGCTTCTAACTAAAAGTGTGTGGGGAAAGGTCATGAAAATCCGAAGAAAGAGATGGTCAGAAGAACCGTGTAAGGTTCTTCATAAGTAAGACATGTTCTAAGACTTTTCGGCAGATCCTTGCACATCTTGATAGGCTACCCCTCGCCCTCGGGGATGTCAATCAGCTCTGAGATAAATTCACGGTATGCATTTAACCTAAAAGCGGCAGTTGCGCGTGAAAAAGCTGTATAAGATATTTACGTGCATAGGGAATTCACGAAACTCGTGGCCACCTTTTGGGTGATGAGAGATTTTTTGAATTTCCTAGGTGCGTGAAGAGCTTAT
>CBDUWS010000144.1:0-5224 GCA_965370985.1 uncultured bacterium | reverse complement strand
TTTTAGGGACCGAAGTAATCCTGATTGCCAGAGGCTTTGTATCTCTTTCGATTCAACTATGTATCGGTTTGTCTCACGAAACAGAATCAATTTGGTTGACAGGATTCAAATTTCCAGTGTTTTCAAGAAAAATAGCTGTCATGAGCTTATGGCGCTGTTCTTGCTTTATCCACTTCAAAGAATTGGCAATAGCTCAAAATTCAGCAAGACATTGGAGTTGATATGATTCGGATTTGTTCATGGTGTCAGCAAGAAGGCCAACGAGCGATTCAAAAGCAGAGTTCAAAAGTTCCAGCCGCTCCAATATCTCATGGAATTTGCCGGCATCATGCGCTTGGGCTTCGACGTACTTACCGTCGAAGTTTGCTTCTTCGGCCAGTCTCAACGTCATCTCATCGTTCCAGTTCTACTTCAAGCCGAACATTCTTAATGTGGCTCTTTTCAAGTCACATTGATTCAATCCATCCGTCCCCGCGGTTTTAATCAAGTATCCATCTGCACAATAAAATAGCCTGGATTCCCTCCTTCGAGGGAATGACTTCAAAGTGCGTGGGCCGAATGTCGTGAAGAATGCGAGGGAATGGAAGGGTGGTAATGGAGTAGGGAGGAATAGTTACGACTTAATTCGAACTGTTTAATCGGTTCTTGACCATGACAGTTCCCAGATTGGGCAAGCGAGAGGTCCGACGATAATCAAACCAGGCAAAGAGCAACACTCCCACTACTAGTACAGTTCCCAGTACCATGGTTCCAGGATCGTTTCCGATAAAAGCGGCAATCGGGTTCATGCGTTGCATTTCCTCATATCACTAGTGTTTTCGGCCAGTTCCTCAATTTCTTGAGATCTTCCCATCAAATCCCGATTCTTCTTCAATATTAGATAATTACACCTAAGCATGTTTTCAAGCATTTCGAAATAACATTCTCTCAGCCAATTTCTTCTAAACTTTCGCCACGGAGGAGCCACCCAGTATAATGAAGACATGAATATGACACCGGATATCCACATTCCCCTTCTTCGCCCCAGGTTCGTGCTAATGGCATGCTTAATGACGACTTTCTTTTGTGCCATGTCCGTTTTCCCGGTTTGGAGTGCCACTCCGACTAGCCTCACGCCAACCCCAAACCTGGAAACACTCGAAGTCATTATCAATATCCGCTCCCGTGAGTTTCGGCCTGATAGTTTGACCATTACGGTTGGGCAAAAGACCCGGTTGGTCTTGAAAAATTTAGATACCGAACTGCATGCTTTTGTGCCTGTAGGGTTATTGGCCGACTCCCACGTGTCTGTCAGCGGGAATGGAGCCCCGCAGTTTGCTAAAGAGGGTTTTGTACGGGTACTTCTTCCCACCCGAGGACAAACCGAAATCGAGTTTACTCCGGCTCGCCCGGGTACCTATCCCTATTTCTGCGATTTACCAGGCCATATCATGCGGGGTACCATCGTGGTGCGTGAGAATTCAGGTATGGTACAGTAGCCGCTTTGCCTTAGGGGTGGTATACCCCAGCAAACCAAAAGACACTTTTCATTCAACATGTTTGCGAGGAGGAGTTGTGTTCCATGAGTACAGTTCGCCGTCAACTGATTTTGAAAGATACCCCACAACATGGGGCCGATTATGTTCCTATTCTCAACAGACCAAATGAAATCGCCATGCCTAAGTGGTTAATCATTCTCTGTGCCTTCTTCCTCATGCCAACTACGATCGTGTGGCCTGGCGATGTTGATTCTATTAACCAAGAGGAGTTGCTCACCACCATCCGTGAGTATGCCCATTCCGTCGGCAAAGGCGATCGAGTGGCAGCGGGGCAACGGGATTTTGTGTGCCTGTTGAAAATGGCGCAACAGCAGTTATTTGTGGACGGAAATTTTCCTGATGCGTTGAGCCCCATTTATGAATTGTGCGCGCAACGTCGCACAGAAGCCCATGGACGGTTGCTGAATCAAAAAGACCGGGGGTTAGATAATATTTGGCCAGGACCCGGGATGTTGGTCGATTTTGGAGATTTTCAACGATTCTATATTGCCGAAACGAGTAGCAAACAATTAGCGCCATCATTTTTTGTGATGCATGACATTGCCCGGTATGAGCCAGATCATCCCTTTTCCATTGAGCCACTGGAATCTGGAACTTTGCCGCATGCCTCCTTTCCTTCCGCTGATGAAAGTACGGTCCATGCGGCTCCCACCGCGTTTCTGACGACCATGGTTTCTTATCCGAATCCACTCACGGCACCCATTTCCAATGGTCCTGGTGCAGCTGATTGGGTCGTTCCCTACAAAAAAGTGCAACGTGTCATTCAATCCGTGAAGGTAAAATGGGTGGTGCTTTCAGATCTCAAACGATTGGGTTTCCCTATCGATCAAGCCGTGCTCGATCTTCCTCTTCCGGGGCCTCATGGAACCACCATTCCGTTCGTTGTGGATGCGGGAGGCTATGTCCCTCATTCAGCCAAATGGTTTGGGCCTGATGATCAAACCCAAGCCGCGCTGGCGGGCGTTCAGCAGGCACAAGCGGCCTCAAACTCCTTAGATGCCCTGATGCAACTCAATCGGGCCTTAATGATTGCGCCAAATAACAAACAGGTATTGAGTGTATTTGCCAATCAACTTTACCAAGGGCTTTTGAGCTATGGAGGCCGCCTCAATAGCATTCCCATTGATGATGCCCGTTTGGCTCAGCGATTCAATGAATTGTATTGGACGGTAAAATCCCAAACGGATCGATTTGATTTGGCGTTAGGTATGGAAACCGGCGGAAAGGCCGAGCCGACGCCTGCGGACTATTTGTATCGCATGATTCCAGTGATGGAAGCACTCGCCTCTCTGGAACCTGGAGATTTCCAAAATCGCATACACCTGACTTCGACCTACCGCTGGACGAATGACCAAATGGCTGCCATTTCTTCACCTCAGGAATTGTTAACTGAGGTGCCTGCTGAACAAGAAGAAGTGCGTGCCGAAGTGCTGTTGGAATTGGCTTGGGCCCGAATTGGAAAAGTGGCCTGGAATCGGCATTTTGATGATCCCGATATTCGCAAGGGGTATGACACGGCCAAGCGGGCGTTTGATCTGACCAAAGATCCCTTGAATAAATTCACCGCCGCCTATGCAATGGCCTACAGCCTGGCCTTTCACGTCCCCCGTGATAATCAAGCCATGTTAGATCTTTTACATCAAGCGAAGGACTGGTACGAAAAAATTCCGGGCGCCAGCCCAGAAGGTTGGGCTTATATGCTGGAGAACGATACCCTCAAGGGAATAGTTGAGACCGACCCAACATTCAAATCGTTATTGGCGGCACGATAAGGCAGAGGAGAAGATAAACGAAGACTCGTGAGGAGTGAGGCGTAGGGAGTATAATTAAGGGACTCCTCATTCTTTACGATCTGGCTTTTGACCTAACGGTCCGTTCTCTCTCGACTCCTTTTATCTTCACTCCTTTCCCCGTTTATCTCATGGAATTGGATTTCAGAAAAAACCCCGCTATCTTGAGTAACATGCTGGATGTGATGGCTGACGGCGTCTTCACCGTGGATGCCAAGGGCCTTATCGTAGCCTGGAGCACCGGCGCTGCACGGATTACCGGCTATTCCAGCAATGATGTCATTGGACAATCCTGCCATATTTTAGAAGGCCAGAATTGTAAGGGGTTTCGAGTTTTGACGGAATTTCTTGACAATCCCTCGCCCTATCCCTGGGGGATTTGCAATCAAGAATGCAAGGTTTTAGGCAAAGACGGAAGAGAACTGTACCTCTTTGGCAATGTGTCTATCCTTAGAGATGAACAAGGCAACGTCGCAGGTGCGGTTGGGACCTTTACCGATCTCACCTCCTTTATTCTCAATAACCAAAGGATCGCGGTTTTAGAAGAACAGACGAAATCGCGAGAGGCCTTTCAGCAACTCATTGGCAAAAGCCCAGCCATGCAAGAAGTCTTTCGTCGATTGCGGCTGGCGGCGCAAAGTGATGTCACGGTGTTGCTTACGGGGGAATCCGGCACTGGCAAAGAGTTAGCCGCACGTGCTGTCCATGCCCTGAGTGCTCGCAAGGACAAGCCTTTTTTTGCCATTAACTGTTCAGCCATTCCTGAAACATTACTGGAAAGCGAATTATTTGGACATGTCAAAGGCGCATTCACCGGCGCAATTCGAGATAAGATCGGCGTGTTTCAAGCTGCGGATGGAGGAACATTATTTCTCGATGAAATTGGAGACACCAGTCCCTTACTTCAACTGAAACTGCTGCGGGTCTTACAAGAAAATGAGATCCGACGAGTAGGCGATGATCGCGCCGTTAAAATCAACGTGCGTTTAATTACGGCCACCAATCGCAATTTACAAACGCTGCTGGCCGCAGGAACACTGAGGGAAGATTTTTATTATCGCATTCATGTGTTTGAAATTACTCTGCCGCCCATCCGGGAGCGCCGGGCTGATATCCAACTTTTGGTGAATCATTTCATGGAAGAAAATGCCAAGATTTTCCATCGTGAGGTCAATGAAATCGCCCAAGATGCATTGCAACGACTTCAGGAATACGGTTGGCCAGGGAATGTGCGGGAATTGAAAAATGCCATTGAACATGCCTTTGTCACCGTAGCAGGCAACTGCATCACTCTTTGGGATCTTCCCCTTGAGGTCCAGCGACCCTCCTTGAAAACGTCTTCCCCTTCCACCTCTTCTTCTTCTCTGGACCCAGCCGAAGAAATTCGCATTCGAGAGGCGCTGCAGCAAGCTCATGGCAACAAGACGGAAGCTGCCAAACTTCTTGGCGTCAGCCGCGTGACTCTCTGGAAAAAACTCAAATACTTAGGGCCTGTCCATACATAATGTTGATGAAATCGCGCCAAGATTTGGGTTGGATTTGGACGGATCGATTGAGAACAAGCCGAGGCATAGCAGAGCTCTGGTGAGGTTTGTTCGATTGAGATCCGTTCAAAGATAGCCCGAAGATTGGATGCGAGATGTCAACGTTATGTATGGACAGGCCCTTAGACCTCAAATCCCCTGCCTCCGCCTAACAGCCGACATTTCCTCCAACCGTTAACTTGCTAAGTTAACGGTTAACGCTTTCTGTTCATTCCCTCGCTTACCAACGAAGCATTCAATGACGTCAAACCCCTTAAAAATATATAAGTATTTGATTATATTAATTTTTTAGTGAATTATTTAGAATTGACCATCATGGCATGAGTGTTGCTAATTTAATAAGTTTAGATGA
>CBDUWS010000143.1:0-5225 GCA_965370985.1 uncultured bacterium | reverse complement strand
CGGGTTTGCTCTTCCCTGTACGTTCGTAATCGCTTCGCCAGAGCCGGATCAGCTAAGGCCAGGATAGCTGCGGCTAACAACGCCGCATTCACTGCGCCTGCGTTTCCAATTGCCAGGGAGCCAACGGGAATGCCTTTGGGCATTTGTACAATAGATAAGAGTGAATCGAGTCCTTGCAAGGCCTTGGATTGCATCGGAACCCCTAACACCGGCAATTGGGTTTTCGACGCAATGACTCCGCCTAAATGCGCCGCGCCTCCGGCACCCGCGATAAACACCTGAACACCGCACGTTTCAGTATGGGCGATATAATCAACCAAGGCATCAGGAGCCCGGTGAGCTGATAGCACCTTACATTCATGTGCAATATCAAGTTTGGTCAATGTTTCACTGGTTAATCGCATGGTGTCCCAATCAGACTTGCTCCCCATAATCACGGCGACCTGTAATGAAGATTCCTTCATAGATTACCCTTCCCTCTCATTATAAAAATCAATAGAAAATCCCCTTGAAACGCAGGATTTTTTGCCACAACCATACTTCATTCCATCTGACATTGACCATCCTAACGAAACTGCCTTAGACTTCTTTGTCGTGGACCGTGTTTGAGAGAATAAAAATGTTTCTGCATGATCAGCAATCGTTCTCAAGGGGTTGCTTCGACCCTGAGATATCTTATCAACTGTATTCATAACAGAAAAGAGGGGCATTATGGCATTACGACTTGGAGATGAAGCACCGAATTTTACGGCAGAAACCACACAAGGCACCGTGAATTTTCATGAATGGCTGGGCGATGGATGGGGTATCCTCTTTTCACACCCCAAAGATTTCACCCCTGTTTGTACCACCGAACTGGGAGCCATGGCCAAGATTACCGAGG
Source organism: uncultured bacterium (assembly GCA_965370985.1). Classification (GTDB taxonomy): domain Bacteria; phylum Nitrospirota; class Nitrospiria; order Nitrospirales; family UBA8639; genus Nitrospira_E. The sequence goes on along the minus strand of CBDUWS010000143.1, from coordinate 4,342 downwards.
ATTTCAAAAAACGCAACGTGAAAGTCCTGGCCGTCAGTGTTGACCCCATTGACTCACACAAAAGTTGGGTCAACGATATTAATGAGACCCAAGGCTGTACTGTCAGCTATCCGATTATCGCTGATCCCGAAAAGAAAGTAGCCAACCTCTATGACATGATTCATCCCAATGCGTTGGATAACATGACCGTTCGCTCAGTGTTTATCATTGGGCCAGACAAAAAAGTCAAATTGATGTTGACCTATCCCGCATCAACAGGCCGGAATTTCCAAGAAATTCTGCGAGTGGTCGACTCCCTGCAATTAACGGCGAAATTCAAAGTGGCGACACCTGCCAACTGGAAAGACGGGGAAGATTGCATCATCACTCCAGCCGTCACTGATGCCGATATCCCGAATTTATTTCCGAAAGGGCATCGAATGGTCAAACCCTATCTAAGGTATACACCTCAGCCAAACCGCTAAGATATTCTCCTTGCCATGCACGGCCGCATCAGGGAAACCTGGTGCGGCTGTTCGGCTAACATATCCGGCTTCTCACCTCTTACAAAACTACTGATTTGTTTCAGCAATGGAGGCCGACTTCAGGATTGGTGTGTTTCAAACATTCTAATATCGAGCAGATACGTGCGCCGGCAAGGACGACACCGAAATTCCACAGAATCCTTGACCACATCAACCATTGAAATCCTGACATCTTCGGGATGCATCTGTGAACAATCCTGAAGAGACAACATCCCCTTATCATCCATTCCTGTTTTCTTCGATTCCGAGGCAGCAACCTGTCGAATGGTCAACCGGTGCTTCATACGACAATTCGTACAGACGATCCCAACAAGTTCAGGTGGGGTGACAAGTTTCAAGCTGAGTGTGAGGGGATGTACGGAAAAACATTGCTGAAGAAACGCGCCGGTTTTAAAAACACTCATAGAACGAACACCTCAATGTGGGAAGGGATCCCTGTCTAGACAGGGATATCCAGATATTCCTTAACAAATGGGGGAAGCCTCAACTTCCCGGAAAGCCCTTGTTCGAAAATGTTGGGGGGAGTGGGGACTTGACATAAATCCCGTTTCCAGTGACGAAGCACCGCCTCCTTATCAAAGGTCAAGGTATATACAAAACAATAGATTTTTTCCCGTGATAGCCCCTCTGCCCCACCCAATACGCTTCCCGCTTCTTTCCCAAACGTTTGAATTCCCCAAGGATCCAATTCACCTTCAGTGAGGATTTGCCGATACGACCACGTCGTCTCATCCGAGAGTAATGGATCATTGACGATATGCGGTTTCCCTAACTTGTCTTTCACATCGGCCTGAGTCAATACGCCAACACCACTGTCGAAATAGTCATCACGCCAAGGCGCACAATTCACCATGAGACAAGAGAGCCCTATGGCCAGAAGGAGAGAGCAGTACCTCACGACTCGTCTTTCAACATTCCCGCCCAACATGTTACTGACTTATCTGCTCCGTTGAGAATACACATACCAGGATCGGACCAACGCAAACACTTGAGCAAACAAACCCGCAACAATCATCCCCAACGCCATTGGAAGCATAGGTGAATCAGGGCTACCCAGTCCTTGAATGCCTAAGACAAAACCTCCAGCCACACACAGAATCCCAACAATCCTGGCTATCATCACCGATCTGGATTTAGGGGATCCACGCACTTCGTGAGAAGGCTTAACGGGGTCGGGAGAGAGTTTGGGATATTCCGTTGGCATAAATTCCCATTAGGATTTCGTTAATTTGCGATAACGGATTTGATGCGGTTGTTCAGCAGCTTTTCCCAATCGCTTCTTCCGGTGGACCTCATACTCAGTATAATTGCCTTCAAACCACACAACTTGACTGTTCCCTTCAAAGGCTAAAATATGGGTGGCAATGCGATCCAAAAACCATCGATCATGGCTACTCACGACGGCGCAACCACCAAAATGTTCCAAGCCTTCTTCAAGCGCCCGTAGCGTATTCACATCCAGATCGTTGGTCGGCTCATCCAACAATAACACGTTCCCACCCTCTTTCAGCATACGGGCTAAGTGCACACGGTTTCGCTCCCCACCCGATAAATCCTTGACCTTTTTTTGCTGGTCGGACCCCGAAAAATTAAACCGTGAAACGTACCCGCGAGAATTGACCTCGACTTTGCCTAACATCACCGTTTCTTGGCCGTCCGTAATGCATTCCCACACGTTCAAGGCATCATCGATTATTCGATTTTGATCCACATAGCCAAGTTTAACGGTATCACCCAGCACCAAAGACCCTGAATCCGGCGTGACCAAGCCGGCAATCATGTTAAAAAGCGTGGACTTGCCCGCACCATTTGGACCAATAACTCCAATGATCCCACCTTTCGGTAACGAAAACGACAAATTTTCAAACAGCAGATTTTCGCCATAAGACTTTGAAAGATTCTCGACCTCAACCACCACGTCACCCAACCGTGGGCCCGAAGGAATATAAATCTCCAAATCATCAGCCTGCTGCGCCTGTTCCTCTCCCACTAATTGCTCATACCGTGTCATACGGGCTTTACCTTTAGCTTGCCGGCCTTTGGGCGACATACGAATCCATTCTAACTCCCGTTCCAGTGTCTTTTGACGTTTTGACTCGGTTTTTTCCTCTTTGGCCAAACGATCTTTCTTTTGCTCGAGCCAAGAGGAATAGTTCCCTTGAAAAGGCATCCCCTTCCCCCGGTCAAGTTCCAAAATCCAACCAGCCACATTGTCTAAAAAATACCGATCATGGGTCACGGCAATCACCGTGCCCTTATATTGTTGAAGATGTTGTTCCAACCATTGCACCGTTTCTGCATCCAAATGATTCGTCGGCTCATCCAGCAACAGAATATCCGGCTCTTGAATGAGTAACCGACAGAGCGCCACCCGTCGGCGTTCGCCTCCTGAAAGATCATCCACAAGGGCATCTTGAGGGGGACACCGCAATGCCTCCATGGCAACATCCAATTGATGCTCTAATTCCCAGCCATTCACGGCTTCGATCTGCTCCTGCAATTTTCCCTGCCGTTCGATCAACGCCTCCATGGCCTCTGGACTCATGTCCTCGCCAAATCGTTGACTAATTTCTTCATAATCTCTCAGCAGCTGCACGACGTCGGCACGGCCTTCTTCCACGACTTGCTTTACGGTCTTCCCGGGTTCAAGATATGGCTCTTGTTCAAACAACCCAACCGAATACCCTTTGGAAAAGGTGATTTCCCCAACATAGTCCGTATCCACACCTCCAATAATTCGAAGCAGGGTACTTTTTCCCGAACCATTCAACCCCAACACGCCAATTTTGGCACCATAGTAAAATGAGAGATAAATATCTTTCAACACATGTTTCTTGGGTGGATGAATTCTTCCGACTCCCACCAAAGAAAAGATTACTTGTTTATCATTCACACTCATTCCAGATATTCCTTTTACTGACTCGTACGTTGATAAATGGGGTTAATCAGCCATGAAAATGGCCTTCAACTTTAACAAAGGCTTACGCCGAATCACAATCAAAAGCCATCGAAAGTAGCTGTCAGTACAGCAAGGCGTATTCTTATTCGATCAGCTCTGCCATGATTTGAAATAGGCGTGATTCCAGGTATCATACCTTAAAACAATAGTAATGCTTGATCTTCTCTCTAATACTCATACACCAATGCTTCCACCCATCAATTTTTGCAGTCAGTGCGGGAAAGGCGTGGAGCAAAAAATTCCCCAAGGTGAAACACTCCCACGCGCCGTCTGCCCGGCTTGCCAAACGATTCACTACCAAAATCCTAAAATTGTGGCGGGGTGCATTCCCGAACGGGACGGAAAAATTCTGTTATGCCGACGAGCTATTGAGCCCCGACTTGGCTTATGGACATTTCCGGCTGGATTTATGGAATTAGGAGAAAGCACCGAGGAAGCTGCCGCACGAGAAACTCTGGAAGAAGCCAATGCCAGAGTCAGGATTCAGACCTTATACGCCCTGTTCAGTTTACCTCACGTCGATCAAGTCTATGTGGTCTACCGTGCCATCTTACAAGACCTTAATTTTGGACCGGGAGAAGAAAGTCTTGAGGTGAAGTTGTTGCCAATCGAGGCCATACCCTGGGACCAGCTAGCCTTTCCGGTGATCAGGGAAACCTTACACCGCTATGCTGAGGATACTCATCGCACACAGGTCCAAGTACACTTTGGGGCCATCAAAAGACAGCCACACTCACCTCCCCCCATGACCAATCTACAGAAATAATTGCTCTTTCGGTCAACACGGAATCTCTTGGGACGAATAAGCCTAGGAGCCTGTCAGGCTTAGGGAATCGAGAGCAAAAATGGGCTAAGCGAG
>CBDUWS010000142.1:0-5274 GCA_965370985.1 uncultured bacterium | reverse complement strand
TGAACAACAAAAATCGCTTTCAAGCAAAGAATGCTTTATGGCGTAGCTATAATTTTGAATGCACAAGGCCGCTTGTGAAGTTCTGCAAGGTTACAAATTCGACCATCAACTCGAGGCTGAATCGGCTCCTTATTGGCACGAAGAGCTTGGCGAAGTCGTTCTTTCAGCGACCCCGCGACAGACACCCACTTCAAGGACTTCAACATGTCATATCCATCGCCACCCTCAATGAGATATTTATATGTGATAGCTTGAAGAGGCCGATCGGGTAGCTTCCTCATTTTTCCGTCTTGCAAGAGAGAAATGGAATCAACTCTATGCCCATCTATCTTGCGAGGATCGTGCTGGAATGCGAAACCGCTTATCTGAAGCCAATGTCCTTTCCCGGACCAATCTTTCGTCGCCCGTTCCAATATTTGATCCAATTGATTCTTGTCGAGTTCGACTCGGACCAGTTCACTGTTATACGGCAAGAGTTCTTCTAAATCGCGTTGGGTGATTGGACCTGGTGGAATGTCTTGGTTCACGCGCAGAGAGCCTGCATTGATAAAAGCTATGTCGGCATCCGCAACAACAGCGCGAGCCTGGTCTGCCACCCAATTCCCCAGATTCGTCTCGTAACTCCTGATCTCAAGCTCCTCACCAATAAGGGGAACAGCGGTTTCCCCGACCGATCGCTGAAGACAACCCGCTTCTTCGTTGTGATCCGAACAAAACCACGCCTCATGCTCTTTTAAGACTTGATCGACCCGCTTCTGCATCTCAGAATCTGGATTCAAGCGCTCACGGTCAAGAAAGCGATACCCAAAGGAGATAAAAGGCCTCTGTCCGATCATTTGAATGCGCACCACCGTTGCCGTCCGGGCATCAGCATCGGCTTTCAAGATCCAACGTCCACCGATCTCGACATGGTGCCGTTGATGTTCGTGACCTCCAATAATCAGGTGTGGCCCCCTATCGCCCAGCTTCTCGAGAATTTCTCGATCCTTTTCCAGGGAGAGGTGCGTGAGAGCGATCACCACTTCAGCCCCTTGCTCACGTAATAGTTTCGTCTGTTCCATCGCCACACGAACGGGGTCAATAAATTCATCCACATAGGCAATCTTGTTCGCAGGCTTCTTATCGGTCGTCAAACCAAAAATACCCACGCGAACGCCCCCATTCTCGACAATGCTTGAAACCTTCAAATTGTCTGAGGCCACTAAGGGTTCTCCCTCTTCCTGAGAAAATCGTATGTTCGCCCCAAGCCATTGAAATTCCGATTGGTCAATTCGTGCTTGAAGAAGAGCCGCATGCCTCTGTTTTGATTTATCAAATTCGTGATTGCCAAATACCACAAACATGCGTGGGTCATCGACTCCCGGAGCACCATCCAGCGCATTCATCATCTCCACCATATGTGCGCCTTTTGTCCATTCCGAAAGGAGCGAAGGAAATAGAAAATCGCCCGCGTGAAGAAAGAGCACATCAGGGTCTTGTTGCTCAAGTTGCCGACGGAGAGCTCGAACAAGACTCATTCCTCCCCGCTGACTTCCCTCCACACCTTCAATCCGGTACACATCGTTAATGGCCAAAACAACCACTTCACGTTCAGTCTGATCCTGCGCACATGCCAAAATCGGAACCGCAAGGGAAGTGAAAATAATCAAGGTCCGTAACGAAAACCTTAGACTCCATTTCGTAACGTTCAAGAGCACAAAAACACCCTCCTACTGAAGTGCTTCATAAATAGCTTAATCTTCCGTTTAAGGTAGACAGCCTCCTAGGGATTCATTTGCATCACGTCTTCGATGGTCTACCTCCAATGCAGGCCGTGAACGGCTCACGACCCAACCCCCACAGATTCATATTGCAAGCAAATGATCGACTAAGGCCTGTGGAGCCGACAAGAACGGCGAGTGGCTCGTGTCCAGTGTGAATACTCGTTCGCAGGGCAGCGCCATGTACATCCTGCGCTGGCAAGAGTGGGTAATGGCTCGATCGCGCAGACATTCGATATAGTAGCGTGGGACCCGGCCAAAATTCTTCTCCGTCGTCGCTACTGGCGTGAAAGCAATTTGTAAAGGTGCTGGCACCAGTAAGGATTGCGCCCATGCGATGTCCTCGTCGGAACAATCGTTGTAGAAGACCTCATTGCCCCGCTCATTCCCTTCGTCCTTAGAAAGAACGAGGTTTCCTCTGGCCAATGATTCGGGGTCATGCATATCCACACAGCGTTCGCCATTTCGCAAGAGAAACGCCGTGAGATAAACCAGGACTCTGATCATGCGGGGTCTCTGCTCGGCTGCTTGGGTGATCGTCAGGCCGCCTGTGCTATGACCCACGAGGATGACCGGCCCTGACTGCGTATCTAGGATCTCGACCACGCGATCAACACAGGACTGTAGAGACACTTCCCTGACAGGTGTCTTGTCATCTCCGTGCCCCGGTAGATCAGGGGCGATAACCTCGTGCCCAGCCTGCGTGAGCAAAGGCATCACCTTGTCCCAGCACCATCCACCATTCCCCGAGCCGTGAATTAAAACGAACGTGCTCATGACGTTTACTCCCCATTCCCGGGCACCCTCATCTCCCGTTCGGCGATAGCCGTTTGCACCCTCTCTTTTGCCGACAGCATCGTTTTGAGCCGAGACCCTAGCCGGCGAGGGTCACTGGACCTGCAGGCTAGGCCGATGTATCAGGCCTGTCAAGGGTGAGAAAAGCGGCGGGGTCAAAGCAGCAACAACAAGCGGCTTACGCTCCATTTTGTGACGTTCAAGAACACAAAAGACTTGTGTCTTTCCACAGTGAGTGGGATTTGGATAAGTTGATAATGAACGGGTTCTTATCATTTTATCAGACCAATCTTTTCGATCTGAGTTCTACCAACTTAAAAGGGAGGAAACTTCATGCCGAAAAAATATTTCATCTTGGGGCTGACTTGTCTTGCAACCGGATGCGCTGGGGGCTAATGGGTTAAAGAAAATACACCTCCCGAAACCCTACAACGAGACTATAGCGAATGCCAAACTATGGGAATAGTTCAAGAACCGCAACCTACGACACTGGGCAATAAAATTGGCGCCAATCCCGATATGAGCGGCCGAGCCATTGAACAATGCATGCGAAGGAAAGGCTATCAGTGGATACCCGAAAAAACCAGTGGCCTGTAGGAGAGGAAGACAACTGAGGCCTCACACTTCCTTTACTTCTTCATATTATTGACGAAATGTCAGGGTGAGATTATTTCGGTGGCACAAGGCTCGCTTTTCTCCCACATTGCTTACGACTTAATACACAAGAGGCCACAGCAACCAAACTACAAACGAAGACTACGGCGAATTTTTTGTTTTGAAAGAATTGAAAATGCCATTCAAGAGGGCAGCTGGAATGGTGGACGCCGAAGGAGAAACTAGGAACCAGCTTTTCCAGATTCTAGAAGAGTGGAACATCATTCTCCCGGGCGCTTCGGTTGATCTTAGTGTAACCTGCTAAAAAACACTTGCAATACGTACGTCTTTACCTTACGCTATAATTAGATGATAATTCGTTCAGTTCGCCATCGGGGGTTAAAACGCCTCATTGAAGACAATCAGACCAGGGGGCTTCGGCCCAATCTGGTGAATAGGATACGAAATATTATTACGGCGCTCATTCTGGCTGATGACATGGCAACGTTTCGCAACTCTGCTCCACCAGGATGGCGGGTTCATCAACTCTCAGGCGACCGTCAGGATACCTGGAGTGTATCGACATCCGGCAACTGGCGGATAACTTTTATAGAAGATGGTAGACATATCGATTTGCTGGATTTGGAGGACTATCACTAATGAAAAAGAAACCTATTAAAGTTGGAATGAAGCCGTCTCATCCGGGCGCATTCATCAAAACAGAGATACTGGATGAGCTTGGCTTAAGCATCACGAAGGCCGCGGACGTGCTGGGCATACGTCGTGCCACTCTGTCTGACTTGCTACATGAAAAGTCCGCTCTCTCACCGGAAATGGCGCTGCGGCTAGAAAAGGCGTTTAGCCTCGATATGGATATGCTCTTGCGAATGCAGGCGTGGCATAATTCCAGTGAAATGCGTCAGCAGTCCAGAAAGATAAAAGTTGCGCCCTATGTGCATGCTGAAGCCTAAACGTTGACCTAATCAGGCACCTTTTAAGCATGGACTCACCCCGCCCATTATTACGTAAAATTTTTAAGTAAATTGGTGCTGGCAAGGGAATCGAACCCCAGACCTCGACGTTGCGAACGTCGCGCCCTCCCAACTGAGTTAGCCTCCCCACGGATTCGATAGGATGAAATGCTTGAAGTTATGGTCATTGCTTAAGTTCGCACTTTTTCCAGATACCGCGATTCCAGAAGATTCAAAGTCAGGCAATGAGGTGCCATGTCTTGCCGGCATATTGCAATGCTGCAAAATGTCCAAGCTCCTATTTACAAACGATCTTTTTGATTCTACTACTGGAGCGAGGAGAATAAGTTGGCGAGCGGGAGAGAAAAGTTTGGGGCATGCAGAGGTGTCGCACTTTCATCTGCGAGCAAAATTTTATGCGTTTCATAGCCGGACGTAGACGGATTACGGAAGACCTCAAGTTGACGATCGCCAATATTCACAATCCAATATTCAGGAATGAGGTGTTCCGCGTACAGCTTCGCTTTGGAGGTACGATCAAAGAGCAAGCTAGTCTCGGCCACCTCCACGATGAGAAGCGCGGTGGTGGGATGAGCGTGCACATAATCCAAGGGCTGCCCGGGAACGACTGCCAGATCCGGCTCGGGTTCTGATGTTTCACCAAGGGCTAATGGGAGTTGGGTACGGACTGCTACTTGCTCCCCAAAGGCTCGCTGCAGTTGGGTATCGAGAAAATCAATAAAGGCGGCATGCGGCGTACCTTGAAGTGTCATGGCAAGAATCTCTCCATGAATCAATTCTATTCGCTCTTCGGGACGAAGAATGCCCGTCCGAGCCATTTCATGATACTCGTCACGGGAGAAACGACGGAGGGTGGTGGCCGTGGTCATAGACAAACTTCCCTTTCCCAATCATTCTAGCAGGGGGAAAAAGAGACAACAAGGTGAAATGGTGGAGGGCAGGGATTCTGCCCGTCGTTGGCTCCCCTACTCCGCATTGAAATTCAAGGAGTTGCATTGGCGGCCTAAAGGAGTAGAGCGACTTATTAGGTCTTGTTCCTTTTAGGCCAAGTTAAATTCCAGTTCCGACCTAGTCTACCACACTGGGCTAGCGGGTGCTCTAAGTCGGTCGATGGGCGTGGGCAACCGCGAATT
>CBDUWS010000141.1:0-5281 GCA_965370985.1 uncultured bacterium | reverse complement strand
GCCTGTCACGAATGTGACCTGCTTCATCGCCTGCATCCGTTAGCCTATGGTGAGCGGGCCAAGTGTTCGCGATGCGGTGCATTGCTGTATGCCAAAAAACGGGACAGTTTTGAGCATACCATTGTTTTTGCGGTGACGAGCCTCCTGCTGTTTATCCTGGCCAATGTTTTTCCGTTTATGACGTTTGAACTGCATGGCCGTGTTCAAACCAGTCATTTGTCTACGGGAGTGATGGAATTTTTTGAGCGGGGCATGTGGGAGTTAGGACTCTTAGTCCTGGCGGCCAGTATTCTGTTCCCAGCCTTCAAGATTCTAGGGATGCTGTATGTCCTAGTGCCGTTGGAAATGAATCGACGACCCTGGAAAGCCCCGCAGGTTTTTCGTGTTGTTGCGCAATGTCAAACGTGGGCCATGATGGATGTGTATTTGCTGGGTGTGATTGTTGCCGTCATAAAGTTGGCTGATTTGGCGACTCTGGTCCCCGGAGTTGCCATTTATGCCTTCGGAGCCTTGATCCTGACCTTGGCTGCGGCTGACTCTGCTCTCGACCCGCATGCCGTATGGGAAAAAATGGAAGATCTCCGATGAGAGGTTCCTCTATCACCGCAGCTCAGGCGTCGCTCATGAGTTGTCATGCTTGTCATCAACTCAGTCGAATGCCCGCCGGGTTTGCCAACGGTGAGGCTATCTGCCCTCGCTGCGAGGCTCATATCCATTTGAGAAAACCCAATAGTATTTCGCGCACCTGGGCGCTCCTGATCGCGGCCTACATTCTCTATATCCCCGCCAACCTGCTTCCGGTGATGACCGTGATCTCGTTTGGGAAAGGTAACCCCGATACGATCCTGAGCGGGGTGAAGGAACTGATTCATGCAGGAATGCTTCCTATTGCCTTGGTGGTATTTTTTGCAAGCATCACGGTCCCTGTGTTAAAACTTTTGACGCTGACCTACCTTTTGCTTTCTGTACAATTTAAATCGCGATGGCGGCCACGAGAGAGAACTTTTTTGTACCGAATTACCGAGGTGGTCGGTCGGTGGTCGATGATTGACATTTTCATGATTTCCATATTAATTGCATTGGTGAAGCTTGAGGCCGTGGCCACGATCGAACCAGGCATGGGAGCCATCTCCTTTGCTTCTGTCGTCATCCTTACCATGTTTGCGGCCATAGGCTTCGACCCGCGGCTTATCTGGGATAAGATGGAGGAGCAACGATGAAATACGAGGATCCTCAGGATATCGAGATAGGCGAGTTGCCGGAAATCGCGGTCAAGAAAAAGGGCGGGTTCTCCATCGTCTGGATTATCCCCATCGTGGCTGCCCTTGTTGGAGGCTGGCTGGCCTACAAAACCATCTCGGAAAAAGGCCCCACTATTACCATTACCTTCAAAGATGGGGGAGGGATTGAAGCCGGGAAGACAAAGATTAAGTTTAAATCTATTGAAGCTGGAACAGTCACAAGCGTGGATATCATCAAGGACCTTTCTGGCGTTGTCGTCACCGCCGAACTCAAAAAAAGTGCTTCATCCCACCTCACGGAAAATACATCGTTTTGGGTCGTTCGGCCCCGGATAGGGTTAGGTGGCGTGTCCGGACTCGAGACCTTAGTCTCCGGGGCTTACATTGCGATAGATCCCAGGCCCGGACCTCTGACTTCAACATTCACCGGGCTTGAGAAACCACTTGGGGTGACGAGAGATGAAAAGGGAGCGAAATTCCAATTGCGTGCGGAGAAAATGGGATCGAGTACGCCTGGTGCCCCGATTTTCTTCCATGATATTCAGGTCGGACGAATCTTAGACACGACATTGGAAAAAGAAGGGATGGGGGTGGTGGTCGATATTTTTATTGAAGCGCCGCATCATCTCCGTGTACGAGATACCAGCCGTTTTTGGGAGATAAGCGGCTTTGAAATATCCATGGGGGCTGAAGGCCTGGATGTGAAAATGGCTTCCCTGGCCTCCCTGCTTTCCGGTGGCATTGCCTTCGATACCCCCGCTACAGCAGGCGGGGCAAGTGAACCGAGCAAACCTGGGACGGTCTTTAAGGTATTTAAAAATTTCGCCAGTGTTAAAGAAGACAAATATGTTCTAAAGCGTCGATATCTAGTGCATTTCGATGGGTCAGTCCGGGGTTTGAGCGTGGGTGCCGCCGTAGAATTTCGAGGAATCAGAGTAGGTGAGGTGGATGACATCGCCGTGAAGTTTGATCCCGATAGTCTTGAGATGAAGGTCGCGGTGCTTTTGGGGATCGAACCTGACCGTATTGCACCCATAAAGGCGATCAAGACACATGCTCCAAATGTTGTCATGAATAAATTTATTGAACGGGGAATGCGAGCCCAACTGGAGACCGGGAGCTTACTGACCGGACAGCTGTTCGTCTCATTGGAATTTCATCCTGACCTTCCACGTAAGTCGCTCATTACGACCGGGAAGTATCCAGAGATTCCAGCCGTGCCCGCGACGATGGACCAATTACGACGAACGGTCACCGATGTTTTGGCCGAGATACGAAGGATGCCGCTTGATAAAATTGCCCAGGAAATCCTGGAAACCGTCGAAGGGGCCAACTACCTCGTCAATTCCCCTGATGCCCAAGAGGCCGTCCACAATCTCAATGCGGCCTTGGGCAATGTGGAAAAGCTCACAGAGGGTATTGATCAGCGAGTGAAGAGCCTGCATCTTAGTTTGGAGAAAACCTTGGCGAAAGCCCGGACTGCCATGGAATTGGCTGACCCCAACTCTCCGGCTGCCGTGAATTTGAATAGTGCCTTGAAGGAGCTGGCCGCTGCCGCCCGCTCCATTCGGGTATTGACTGATTATCTTGAGCAACATCCTGAGGCCTTAGTCCAGGGGAAAAGTCCATGAGGTGGAAATGAACATGATCATCAAGGTCTTTCGTCTAAGCGTCGTCTGTGTATGTGCGCTAAATTTCTTAGGGTGCGGGAGTACCGAACCGTCGCATTTTTATTTGTTGCGAGCCCTGTCGCCGGCCAACGTGGAAACGAAGCCATTCAGCCAGTCTCTTGGGGTAGGGCCGATAACCTTTCCCCAATATTTGAATCGGCCGCAGATTGTGACCATGGCCAGTGCCCATGAAGTCGAGCTGGCGGAATTTCATAAATGGGCTGAACCCTTGCAAGAAAATGCGTCCAATGTTCTCCAGGAAAATCTTTCGGTGCTTCTCTCGACGGATCGAATCGTGCAGTATCCGTGGAAGCGGTCAACTCTTCCGGATTACAAGCTGTCCCTGGAGGTTATTCAGTTCGATGGCACAAAAAGCCAAGAGGCGGTCCTCAAAGTTCGGTGGACGTTGATGGGGGATGAAGGAAAAAGCGTACTTCAAAGGAAAACCAGCCAGTTCTCTGAAATGTTACGAGGTTCGGAATATGAAGATCTTGTTGAGGCCATGAGTCGAATGCTGGCTTCGTTAAGTCAAGAAATCGCCGATGCCATCCATGCCTCTTTGCCCGCGAGGTCTTTGAAGTAAAAGGTCTTTGCTAACACACTCGTCGTGTCTTATTAATAGGGGTCAGACTCGATTTAAATTTACCGAAACTGCCGGTTTCAGTAAATGGATGGTAGCTAATTCGAGGCTGACCCCTCTAAGACCAACACCGTCTTCACATTGAGATCTTCAACAAGGCTGCTTCCTTGTGTTTGTTTTTTTGTCTGAATTGCCTTGGTGATTAGCGTGACCAATCTTGAATGTGCAGATCAGGCACACGCGTCAGAATTTCTTTATCCCCAATCGCGGGCACTGGGAACTGTCTGGTTTTACGGAATTGGCGAGTCTTTATAGTTTTGAAGCCATAAGACATGGTTTGTAAGATTTTCTAGGTTGTGTCGATGATTGAGGTGGAGAATCTGGCGAAGCAGTTCAGAGGCTGGACGTTGTTTGGAAAGAATAAGACCTCCATGCGATTGCTTCAGGAGCGTCCATCGTTGGCCAAGTATGAGAAAGTCTTTGCAATTGAATGTCAATAGCACGCGGCCCTTCATTGTAGAAAATGTAAGTTGGGTTTCATCTGATTGTCCCAAGTTGCCGGCGGCTTGGGTTGACAGACAGTCAATGCCGCGTTCTTGAAGCATCGTTGCTAAGATCGGGGGGAGATGTTCATCGAGATAGAGCTTCACAATCGAAAGGCTGTGGTATTTGCGGCAGAAGGATTATTGGGAAGAACTTGGAGAGGAAACAAGCGTGTCATGCTCTTTGACCTCGGCATCTATTTCCTCACGGTTGTCATAATAGTAGGCAAGGGCATCGTAAATGGCAGCGAGTGTAAGATGAGGAAACGCCGCATGTAACTCCTCCGGGGTCAGCCCCTGATGGAGAATATATCCGACAACGACTCGAACAGAAAATCTCGTTCCTGTAATAGTCGAACTCCCTCCGCAGATATCGGGATTATTCGTAATGTGCGGATGCATAACTTTAGGCATAGCTTCTTCTTCTGTTCTCTTGCAAGGTGTAACTCATTCGTATTCAAAAAGTATATCAACGATGCGTGTGATTAGAAAGTCCAAGTCCAATGGGAGAGAGCTTAGATATTGATGAGTGCCATGGTGAAATTCTTCACGATGATCCTGCTGCCCATCTTTGCAGTTCCACGATTGCAAGTGACCTGTATCCTAAGCCATACAGGTGGTTTTGTTCTCCAGCAGCTTCCCTACCCTTTTTTTCTTTTAAATTATATCGAGGATGAAAATTTTCAGGGGGATAAAGCGCTAATAAATACCTAAATCGGATGTCGTGGCTTGGAGGGCTCCTGCCTGAAATATTTCTTTGAAGTTGTCTGCTGCTCGCTCGGTTCCAATGGCATCTTCCAGAACAACGACCTGGAGGCCGAGTTTACAGGCATCCAAGACCGTCTGTTTGAGACAATCTTGAGTTGCGGGACCTAAGACAAACACTGTCTTTACATTGAGATCTTCCAGACGATCGCCAAGGCTGCTCCCTTCAAATCCCGATCTCGGGTCTTTTTTGGGGTCGGTGCCTTTGGAAATGACCATCATGCCGGGTGGCATGACCAAATCGGAGTGAAATTGCGCCCCTCGTGATCCTTGGACGCAATGGGTCGGGTAAGCACCTCCCTGCTCAGAAAAAGAAGAATGATTGGGAGGGTGCCAATCTCGTGTGGCGAGAATCGACCATCCCTGTCGACTGAAATGTTTGATGTAGGCGTTGATAACCGGAATCAGATTATTGCCTTTCGTCGGCATTCCCATTGCCCCGCCCGGGAAAAAATCGTTTTGTGGATCCACGAGGAGGAGGAC
>CBDUWS010000140.1:0-5285 GCA_965370985.1 uncultured bacterium | reverse complement strand
ATTGGTCGGGGCGAGAGGATTTGAACCTCCGACCCCCGCGTCCCGAACGCGGTGCGCTACCGGTCTGCGCTACGCCCCGATCACTACTTACCGTAATCTCAAAGGTCCAAAGGCTTCACAACCATCCCATGAGCATCACCCACAGCTTGGCAGGTCAATTGGCCTTTATACAAACTTACGCCCTTGCGCAGACCTGGATTGGCTCTGATGGCTCCCTCCACCCCTTTTTCAACCAGCTGGACTATAAAAGGTAGCGTGGCGTTGGTCAAGGCAAAAGTCGACGTATGAGGCACAATACCGGGAATATTCGAAACGCCGTAATGGAGCACCCTATCAACGACACCTACGGGATCCGTGTGAGTCATGGGACGAGTGGTCTCCGCACAACCACCCTGGTCAACTGAGACATCCACAATAACCGAACCAGGTTTCATATCCGAGACCATTGCTCGTGTAATGACCCTGGGCGTTCGAGCCGCAGGCACATAGACAGACCCAATGACAAGATCTGCACGCCTCAAATGCTCCTGAATCATGGCCTGGCTGGAAGCGACCGTCACAATACGGTTTTGATAATAGGCATTCAAAGCTCGCAACTGATCGAGATCCAAGCTCAAGACCGTGACCTTCGCTCCCATGCCAACCGCTATCATGACCGCTGAGGACCCAACCGCTCCGGAACCAAGAACCACGACTTCACCTGGTGAAACACCTGGAACCCCTCCTAGCAATTTTCCAGAACCACCCTGTAATTTTTCCAAAAAATGGGCGCCAATTTGCACCGACATCCGCCCGGCAATTTCACTCATCGGCCGTAAGAGGGGGAATTGCCCTTGGCCGTCTTCTGTCGTTTCATACGCAATCGCCGTACACCCCCGATTCAATAGGTTTTCGGTCAAAACTTTTGACGCTGCTAAATGCAGATACGTAAACAGCACATGATCGTTTCTCAACAAAGGCCATTCTTCAGCTTGCGGTTCCTTAACCTTCAGAATCAGTTGGGCATCTCCAAAGGTCTGTTGAGCCGTTGGCATGAGGACGGCCCCGGAATGGCGATAGGCCAGATCGTCAAATCCACTCCCCTCGCCTGCACCTTGTTGAACAAGCACCCGATGACCGCGCCCACATAATTCCTTGACACCATAAGGTGTGAGCGCTACTCGGAATTCATGATCTTTGATTTCTTTGGGAACGCCAATCACCATGGACAGACTCCTTTAACTTTTTCCGAGATACCGAGATAAGATGAACCACACATCCCTGTTATGCAATCAGGGCTAATACCATAGGGCGCTTGAGCCTGAATACCCTAATCACCTAGACAGCTTCAAGAATCCTCAGGTAAGATTGTTACAGTTCTGTATCGGATATTTTCTGACTATTTTCAATAACAATTGCGCTCTATGAGTAAATTTACACACCATATCTTTGTTTGCATCAACGAACGTCCAAAGGGAGATCCACGAGGATGTTGTGCAGCCTTGGGCTCGGTAGGATTGCATGCCTTTTTCAAAAAGGAAGTCGAACGCTTGGGGTTGAAAGGCATTGTCCGGGCCAACAAAGCCGGATGTCTGGACCAATGTGAGTATGGGCCAAGTGTGGTCATTTACCCCGAAGGTGTCTGGTATTGGGTTGGCAAAGAAGCTGATGTGACAGAAATCATGGAACGACACATTGGCAAGGGAGAAGTCGTGGAACGGCTTCTTATGCCTGGAAAAAATGGCTCCCTTCCCATGGTCCAATCCTAAAATCTTCCGACCCATTCTAGAAACTATTCAATATGAACACTCACCCTACTTCACTGCCGATCAACCAATAAAACGACTATCTCTCTTATGGGCAATGAAGAAAAGTGGAAAGCCAACTTACAAAAGGTGGCATTTTTAAAGACCTTTCCCGGTTGGCTCTCTTCATGGGAACAAGGTGTCGGCTCCACCATTAAACAGGTCATCCCAATTCCTGGACAGGCGTCTCATACGGTGTTGCTCCTCTCCGAGGGAAAGTTTATCGTGACACCCCAAGCCCATGAGGAACCGCAAATGGTCACAGCCGGTCTTTTAGCCGCACGGTCACAACTTGAACTGACACATTCCGAAGCCTTTCAAAAGTATGACCATCTCACACAGCTGGACCAAGAAGCCGGACGGACGGCAAGATTGGAAAACATCATTAATGCCATCGATAATAATCTGGACCGAATCCCGGAACTCAAAACCCGCATTAGAGAATTAGTCAGTCAATGGGATAACGAAAGTCAGTGCTCACCATGAATATGCTCGAAATGTTTTCTCAAGCCCTTTTTGAAGGAGTCAGCCCTATGATGGTAAGAAGAGACCATTTGCTCAGGAACCCAGACCGTTGCACACATAATGCTATTTGCGTCCCCGTGTGCCCAACCGGGGCCTGGCTCTCAACCCCTCCCTATAAATTTGATTCCTCACGGTGCTTAGAGTCCTGCCGACTCTGCCTGGATGCTTGCCCGACCCAAGCTATTTATGGGGTCTTCCGTAAAGGCGAAAAACTCCTCGGCCCGAAACAAGAATAAGTTAAGGGCACCTCTAAAAACCCCAATATCTGAATTCTAGCGTCAAGGATTTCAATGGCTTACATGTGCAAAATTTGGAAAAGCACTAGTTTTTAGAAGTGCCCTTAAATAATTCGTTTTCGCCAATACCCCCAATAGGCTGTCCCGACAGACCCACACCCCCCAGTGAACCCAGTTGCGGCTACAATACCGTACACGTCCCGTCGTGCAATCTTGATGGACCTTTTTGGATTTAATAGGTCTGGTGCAATCGATAAAGCTTGCAAGGTCCGAATACCAATTAAAATTGGCCACATGCAGGCCAATCGTAAACGAACTTCCATGCGAGGAATCGCCATCGTATACCGCCAACCCTGGTCAAGATGATCCCGCGCTTCCTGAATTAATTGTCGAAACAACGGACGAAAAGCCTGGGCCGATGATGGATCGAGAAGTTGCTCAGGTGAAAGGTTCACTTGCTTGAGTAACACGTCGGGGATGTAACACCGTCCATTTTGCAAATCTTTTGGCAAATCCCGAAGAATATTTACCATCTGCAGCCCCTTCCCATAACGAATGCCAAGGGGGATCATGCGTGATTGATCCCACCGCCGCAGCCCGGGAAGATGGTGACATATCATCTTGGTCCAAAACTCTCCCACACAGCCAGCCACGGCATACGTGTAATATTCCAAATCCTGCACGTCGGTTAAGGCACGAACAACTTGTCCACTGCTCTTGGGAAATTGTTGCAGGTCAAATTCCATCCCGCCAATCAGGACGGAGACGACCTGCGCAATTTGAGACCGGTCCAAAGGCTTGAAGCCCAGATAGAGTCGAAAACATTCATCGAGCTTTTCCAATAATCGTCGTTCATCAGGATTCGACTGTTTGGTGATCACCTGAGCTTGAATTGTCTGAATTTTCTTCCACTCAGGGTCTTCCTTTCCCAATTGGCGCTTTAACTGTTGCAAGCATTGCAAGCGAACGGCATCATCCAATTCACCGGTATCAGCAATCGTATCAGCCGAGCGAGCAAACAAATAGGCCAGGCCGATTTGATAACGAACCGCTGGAGGCAAAATGGCGAGGGTGAGATAAAACGAACGGGAGACTCGCTTAAGCACGGCTCCTAAGAGTACTCGATCAGATGAAGAAAGGGACATACCTTACCGAACGATGAGACGACCTTCCATCCCTTCTTCACGATGGGTGGGAAAAAAGAGTAATTGCTTATCACAATAAAAGAGATAGATCCCAGGTTCGGTCAATGTCAGGGTATGAGTCTGACTTTCACCACTCGAAATTTCGGCTTCTAACACACGTACCCCATTGGGATCATCCAACAAGAAATTATGCGGAACCAGGAAAGACTGGTTGTTTAATACCAGTGTAATCGGCTTACCAGCGTCTACTATAATTTCAGAAGGGGAAAACACATAACTTTCCATATCAATCACAATGCTTCGTGAATTCGATACGTCGCTTTGCGGCAAAAGCTCCTGGGCGGTGGCGGAACCCATCATTCCTCCTAGAATCATGGGGAAAACAAGTCCAACCAAAAATCGTGTATAATAAGAATTAGTCAATGCCGCAAGCATTTCAGCGATGATCATGCCTCTATGATAACGATTTCTGAAGGAATGGTCACCTCATTCCTAATTCTTGACTCTCAATTTCTCGATGTTATCTTTAGAGAGGCAGAGGATCATTATGCTTGGGCGTAAAAAACACCGATAAGCCATATCATTCTGAAAAAGAACCTCTTCATTCACTAAAGTAGGAAAGACGCATAAGGGAGATCGACTATGAAAAAATTCAAAGGAATCGGATTATTACTGCTTGCCAACATCCTCATCTTTATCACCCTTTCGATTTCTTTCACGGTGCTATCAGAATTCGTACTTCCCGCCTTTGGCATTGACCTACGCGGTTCAATTGTCCAACAGGACTTGCTATGGGCCTTTGTCATAGGGTTTGGTGGAGCTTTTATTAGCTTGGCCTTTTCCAAACAGATGGCCAGAGCCTTTATCGACTGTACGCAAATCACCGAACCACGCACGCAGGCTGAGGTGATGTTATATGAAACCGTTCAAAAAATTTCTGGAAAATTAGGTATCACGATGCCAGAAGTCTGGATCTATGACTCTCCGGATCCCAACGCCTTTGCCACGGGACCCTCAAAAAATAATTCGATGGTCGCGGTCTCAACTGGGCTTATGAATCATTTAAATGAAGGAGAAGTCAGGGCGGTGATCGCTCATGAAATGGGTCATGTCTACAACGGAGATATGTTTACCACCACCGTCCTGGCGGGACTCATGAATACCTTTGTCTACTTTATCAGTCGGATGGTGTATCGACATATGGCTGAACGCAACGCGGCACTGGGTTTTATGTCATATATCTTCCTGCAAATCGTGCTTTCATTTTTAGCCATGATCCCCATTAGCTGGTGGTCACGTCGCCGGGAATTTGCCGCCGATCGGTTTGCCGCGAATACCGTCGGAAGTCAATATATGATTGCTGCGTTACAAGGCATTGACCGATGGGTACAACGGACTCAATTTGAATACGGTTCGCAGGATGCATTAGCCACGATGAAAATTTCCGGACAATCCCGGAGTTTCATGCAGCTCTTTTCCACGCATCCCCCCATTGAAGATCGAATAGAAGCCTTACGCCAACTCTAACGTCCTTCACCGCAACGTCTTCCGAAAAGGGACTTGGCTCAACCAAGTCCCTTTTTTTGTCTACACAC
>CBDUWS010000139.1:0-5301 GCA_965370985.1 uncultured bacterium | reverse complement strand
CCTACCACCCAGAGTTCAATCTGCCTCCATTTCATAAAGGAGCCGAATGATGACACGAATATTTCTACCAGGTTTTCTTGTTCTTCTCGTATTGGCTTTTGCCCCAAGTCTTACGCAAGCTGAGCCCTATCTGTTAACGGTCCAGCAACTGAAAGCCGGGATGGATAAAGCCAGTCAACCAAGCCAAAAGGGGTTTGTCCTGGTTGACGTCCGCTCACCGGAAGAACATCAGGAGGGATTTATTCCGGGAACTGATTTCAATATCGATTTTCGGCAAATCCAAAACCGGCATCAGGAATTACGTTCTGAGCTGGACAGCCATATCGTGGTCTATTGCCAATCGGGACATCGCAGCAATATCGCCGCAGACACCCTCATGAGTTTAGGCTATACCAATGTCTACAATGTCGAGGGCAGCATGAACGCGTGGGAAGAAGCCAATTACCCTATCGAGCATTCTCGATAAGGATTCCGTCATTCTCGGCCGTAGCTTTAACCGTTGAATAAATTTCATCAAATTGAGGATGCATCTCTCGAAACGCTTCCAATAAAATTGGATCGAAATGCGTCGGCTTGGTGCGTTCATTACCATTCAGCATAATGTCTAGCGTTTTGATGTGCGAAAAGGCTGGTTTATAAGGTCGCTGACTACGTAAGGCATCATACAGGTCACACAGCATCACAATTCGTCCCGTTATCGGAATCTGTTCCCCTTTCAAACCACCCGGATACCCACTCCCATCCCACCGCTCATGATGCGTAAGCGCTACCTCCTTGGCCATCTCTAGCAATGGCGACGCCGACCCACTCAACAAACTCGCGCCTAAGAGCGGATGCTGCTTGATCGCTTCCCATTCTTCCTCGGTAAGCGGCCCGTTTTTCCCTAACACCGCATCGGGTACACCAATTTTCCCCACGTCATGCATCGGCGCCACAGCAAATAATCCTTGTGCTCGGCCGGCATCCCACCCGACAAACAAGGCCATTGATTGAGCATAGTGGCTCAAGCGTTCAATATGAGCGCCCGTCTCTTCATCTTTATACCGTGACGCCCTAGCCAACCTGAGCATCGTATCCGTGTAGGCCTGCTCCAATTCATTGTTTTTATGTTGTTCGACATCGAGAGCGACTTTGAGATCTTTGGCATACGTGAGTAATTGAGCATGAGCCTGCTTGAGCTGTTGGGCTTTCTTCTCTTCTTTGTCCAACATCTGCTTGAGATCTTGGGCATAAACCAACAACTGAGAACGAGCAGCCTGCAACTGGTCTTGAGCAGCATCCGATATCGTAGATGGCGTTGTCTTTTTCCGGACGCCGCGGGGCCTGTTTCCATTAGGTTTTGAGGATTTGGATTTCATGTATCCAAAACCTCTCGAACCTTTTTGATCAACTCGAGCGGACTAAATGGCTTAACTAAATATCCCGCAAGCGCGAGCGAGGCCAACTGCTCCTGGGCTTCCAGGCCATCATTAGCCGTCAACATGACCACGGGAATGGTGACGGTCTCTGGATTTTGACGAAGTTGGGTGATGACCTCACATCCGTTGAGGCCCGGCATCATCCAATCAAGAATGAGTAAATCGGGACGGCATCGCTGAGCGGCGTCTAATGCCTTGGACCCGTCCGCTGCGGTAAGAATTCGGTAGGTAGGGTTTTCGAGGGTGACCTGCACCAGCAACCTGAGGTCTTCATCGTCATCCGCAATCAGAATAGTTTTGACAGCAGCGTTCATAGACACCTAATTTTGCCGGTTGGCCCAAACAGGCTCAGGGGATTTCTAATTCGTTCTCAATATATTCATCCTCCTTGATGATGTTAGGATCATGACTCGACACATCTGTCGTTCCATTAAACGACTCAGCATGCCACATGCGGGTATCCACTTTCCTCGCGACCGTAATGAAACCTGAGTGAGCAACCATCCGGTGATCGGGACGCACACTACGACCTTTCACATTCCAAGTCCTAAGAAGCGTTTCAAAATTCTGAACTAACGTGAACACCTGGCTCTCTTCCAAGGCTTGAACGGTCTGCATCACCTGTGGAACCGTTGGCACATAGCTGAGGTAGATCCCCCCCATCCGCAAAGACCGCGCAGCATGAGGAACCACTTGCCAGGGTTCGGGTATATCTAAGACGACCCGATCAAACGGCCAAGCTGAATCCCCTTCGCCTATTTCGATTCCCTCATAGGCATCACGAATTTGCAGGAAATGATTGGGCACCTTTCCCATAAACCGTTCTATATTTTTTGACGCAATAGCGGCAAAATCTTCTCGTATTTCGTAACTGACCACACACCCGCGATCACCGACTGCTCGTAATAGCGCCATGGTGAGTGCTCCAGACCCCACTCCCGCCTCGAACACTCTCGCACCGGGATAAATATCCGCCCACATCGGAATAATGGCAAGGTCTTTGGGATATATGACCTGGGCCCCTCTGGGCATTTTAAGCGTATATTCCCCAAGCGTCGGGTGAATAGCAAGCATGACTTTGCTGTTAGAAAATTCCACAGTGGTGCCATCAGGCTTGCCAATAATCGCATCGTGGGGAATCCGGTCACCGCTGTGTTGAAACACCTCCCCGCTTTTCAGCGTCAGGGCATAATGCCGCTCTTTCTTATCAATCAAATGGATGCGCTCGCCTGCCTGAAAATATTTCATAGACTCGGCATACTACCAAGAGTTTTCGTTCCATCGATACCCTTCAAAATGGGGGAGGACAGCCTTTCACAAAAGAGGCAAGTCTCGTTTCAACCTCACCCTCTCATTCTTGACACCCCTTGCTGTCAGCCTTATGATTAATTCGTTATCCATCCTGTTCTCATAATTGTCTAAGTATCCCAACATTGCTCTTGGCCCTTTCGCTTCCAAGCCACGTTTTATTTTTTTCTTACTCCTTTTTTCCTCATAACCCATGAAACGATTATTTACGGTCATCGGCCTTGGGCGTTTTGGATACAGCGTTGCCCAAACGATGGTCGAAAAAGGATGCGAAGTGCTCGCCATCGATAAAGATGAAGAACGCATTCAAGCCATTAGCGATATTGCGACATTCGCGGTCCAATGCGATGCCACCGACGAACGCGCGTTAAAAGCCGTCAGTGCTCAAAATGTTGACGTGGCCGTCGTCAGCATTGGCGAGAATATTGAAGCCAGCATACTCATCGTCCAAACACTCAAAGAAATGGGCGTGAAATCCATTGTGGCCAAGGCTGTCGCACCGATTCAAGGTAAAATCTTAATGAACCTTGGTGTCGATGAAGTCATTTATCCGGAACGGGATGCTGCGATTCGTCTTGCCCATCGACTGGTCTCTCCCGGCGTGATCGAATATTTGGAACTCTCGCCAGGTTTTAGCATTGAAGAAGTATCCGTCTCAGATTCGCTTTCAGGGCTGAGTTTGGAAGAAATTAAATTGCGCGGGAAACACAACTTAAATATTATCGGCATCAAGCAACAAGTGAGTCGAATGGTAAAAGGCCGCATCATGACAGAAGAGACCTTTAACTTTACTCCCAAGCCGGAAGATGTCGTTGAAAAAGGTGATGTCCTGGTCATGATTGGGCAAGAAAAAGATCTGGACCGTTTCTGCAACGATGTGTAGGAAATTTAACGCACCTGTCAAATATCTCCTCATTTTTCTCTCTCCACCTTCATTTTTTTGTGCTCATTCAAAAGTTTTCCCCATTTGGACCATCCAGAGAATTGCCGGTTTTGCCGATCTTGAATAAGAGACCATTTCCACTCCGGAAACCAATTTTGGTGAATGGCTCAATTTCTTCAATATTTTCAACAAAACTAAGATAGGAATATTAGTCAAAATCTCATAACTGGACTCAATTATTGCTAATTATAAATGATACGGAATTTTCCCAGCTCAATCACTCTCTGCCACTCTCTGCACGTTTTTCGGATTTTTGGGCTTGATTTTTGCTGCGTATAGCCTTATCTCAGTTTTCAGGGCATGTTGAAGACGTTAAAACATTCAAGGAAAGGGATTCTTTAGGAACACATCATGAAATATCAAAGCGTCATGGAACATCCCCACGAAACAGATAGTGTCGTCCTGAAAAAACCAGGTGACACGAAATCCTTAATCAAGGGCTACAACCCTGCTCTTGAATCCTTGTACTTCCGATCCTTTGGTAGTCGTCCCCTGTTAGATAAAAACTCGGAAATCGAGCTGGCTAAGAAAATTGACGACGCATCTTGTGCCATCCGACTCATCATCAAACAAGGCTTACAACTCACGCATGGCCTCAAGAAATGCCCTGAGAAAGAAGAGGCGGCTTCCCTACTAAAAGAAACTTTAGCCTTAAGTGGCCTTTCCGCTCCTGCCGTTGAAAAATTGAAATTGCTTTTGTGGGCATTGGGGAAATCCCACCCGGATCAACAACAGTCGGTACAGGCACTTTGCCAGCACTTACAGAAAGCGAAATACGATTTAGAAAAAGCCAAGTCCGAACTGGTTCAACGCAACTTACGTTTAGTTGTCGACATTGCCAAACGCTATACCGGACACGGATTAGCGTTTCTCGACCTCGTGCAGGAAGGCAATATTGGGCTGATGAAAGCTGCGGAACGCTTCCAATATCAGAAAGGCTTTAAATTCAGCACCTATGCAACCTGGTGGATACGCCAAGGAATCACCAGAGCACTCGCCGATCAGTCTCGTACGATCCGGGTACCCGTACATCTCAATGAAATCTCGAACAAAATTGCCCGGACATCCAAGAGGTTGACTCAACGCTTTGCCCGTCAAGCACAAGTGGAGGATATCGGTGACGCGCTTCAACTCAGTCGGGAGAAAGTTTACGAAACCATTCAAGCATTTCAAGATCCCATCTCGTTAGAAACCCCTGTGGGAGAAGGAGACACCTTTCTTACTGACTTCATCCCGGATCACAGTAGCATCACACCGGATGGTCCGGTTTCACGCCAGGAAACCAATCAACAGGTGGAACGAATCTTGGACTCGTTAACCCCGAGAGAGCAAATGGTGATCCGCCTTCGATTTGGGATTGGCCAGGATGAACCTTGGACCCTTGAAGAAGTTGGGCAGAGCATTTCAGTCACTCGCGAACGAGTTCGGCAGATTGAGGCCAAGGCTCTACAAAAATTAAAAGAACCCGCGATGAAAGATATGCTGGCTGCCATTAAATAAACTCTCAACCTTCCCCTTCCGCTCTTTGTTTGACATCATTCTGCCTAGCCATTCATTAAAAGGATCGGTCCTCCTTTACAGAATACTTGTCAAGCAGCCCATCTCCTCTTTAGCATAGAGACATTCAACCCA
>CBDUWS010000138.1:0-5374 GCA_965370985.1 uncultured bacterium | reverse complement strand
AATGTTCGGGATTGAAACATGCGTTGCCGGCGGGATGATCGATGAAGGGCGGCAAACAAATGGCCGCGAAAAAGTAACATGAACACGGTGGCAATGGGGGTGATGATGAGAACGATGATAAAACTCGTATTGGAAGATATACCCAGAAAGGACAGCCATTGGGATAGGATGGAAAATGGTAAGGTGATGAGATGCCAGAAATCCAATCCGCCCCGCCGCCCGGCTTGGCTGGAAATCTGAAAGAAAAAGGCCAGGCCAAGCGGAGCTAAGGCAATGGCCACCGGCAAAAACCATTCAATCCAATTTTCCAGGACGAATTCATAGCTTTCCTTGACGACTTCAAGGGCCGACCCCTTCCGGCTTTGATAAATGACTTCGGGGACTGGATTTAACAGCACGAACATGAGAAAAAACACGGCTGTTGCGATTAGAGGCTGGTACGGGTTTGCTTGCAACCCCATTTCTAGGAATAGCAACGGGAACCACACCATAAACCCCACAGAAATCACGTCCCAAAAGTACTGGCCTATGCTCTGATGAATATCTTGCCATTGCAACCGTCGCCCGCCACGTATGGCTTGTTCCGTTAAGCTGAGAGTTGCGCCAATGATCAACGCATTGACGGCCCCGATGATCAATCCTCCGACCATTCCCAACGGGGCAATGAGTGAAGTGACAAGCACCATGCCTAGCGCAAAGACCAACAGAACGGGGATCAGGATCCAACTTTGTTGGAGGGATTGGAGGGTCGCAAGAAGGGATTGATGATATAATCGAACTGTTGCTTGAAAGAAGCCCTGCATCAAGAGGGGGAGGTCTGCCGTTTTTATGGTTCTGGAGGGGGCGAGGAGTTCAAATTCACGATGTCTTGTTGTCGTTGATCCCGATCTCTCCTGATTTTCTGTAGCCGACTGGGGCGATTCAACGTCCACCATTTCACCTTTTCTGTAAAAGTTGGTGCTGGTGGCGTGGCGGATCCCACAGGAGAATGTTGAAAGTCGTACCCTTGATAGGCGTCTTTCTTTTCCAGAAATTTCTGGTAAATATCTTGGTAGAGCTGTTTGAGTGTCATAAGGCCTTACCTTACCCCACTTGATTGGGGCTATCAAGTGGGAAATTCTGTGACGAATAAGAATGCTCTAATCAACCCCTAGTCCTGCGTGGACAGTATTTTGGGGATGGCCTGTAGAAGAAAGACCTTTTATAATGAAGAGGTTTGACTTCAGGGGTTTACTCCTATGGTCAAAATGGGAGCTGCTCACAATGAATTTGTTGGCGCACTATTGAGATATGGCTTTTACATGCGCGAGAGTGGCGGAACTGGCAGACGCGCAAGACTTAGGATCTTGTGGGTAACCGTGGGGGTTCAAGTCCCCCCTCTCGCACCATTTTTTCACTTTTATCCCTAATCGGGTTTCTTACACAAGGATTCCTCAGCTTATGAAACTAGAAATGACAGAATTGGGGCCCGTCAAGCGGGCCTTGAAAATCGAAGTTCCTGAAGAGGCTGTAAAAAGCGAGTTTCAAAAGGTGTATGCAGAGCTGAAGCGGCAAGTTCGTATTCCGGGGTTTCGACCAGGGAAAGCTCCACTTGAAATATTGCAAAAGCGTTATGGGCCAATGGTGGGACAAGATGTGGTTCAACGGTTGGTGCCGGATTATTACCAGCGAGCAGTCAAGGAGTCTGGCGTCGTTCCTGTCGTTGTTGATATTCCCCCATTGGACCGGATGAAAGTCGAGCCCAATTCGTCTTTTACCTTTACGGCAACGGTGGAGATTAAACCTTCCATTCAATTAGGGGATTACCGACCACCGAATCCCATTTCATTAAAGAAAGATGCTCGATCGGTAACGGAAGAACAAATTGACGAGGCGCTCCAGACCTTGCGCAAACAACAGGCTCAGGTGGATGCCGTTTCGGAAGGGACCGCGCTTCAAGATGGTCTCTATGCAGTGCTTACCGTCGAAGGGTTTGTGGACAATCAATCGGTGGAAGGATCACAGAAAAATGGGCATCTCCATCAAGTCGGATCGAAAACGCCTATTCTTGGGGTAGAATTAGATGATCAACTGGTTGGGAAGAAAGCTGGCGAGACATTTGAAATTCCTCAGCCGTATCCGGCCAGTCACCCTGATACAAAATTAGCTGGAAAAACCATGGTCTTGAAAGTGACCATCGATGCCGTGAAAGAACAGAAATTGCCTGATCTGGATGATGAATTTGCGAAGGACTGTGGTGAATTTGATTCGTTGGAGCATTTGAAAACGACCATCACCACGCAACTAGAAAATTTATTGAAGCAGGAACTTGAGGAAGGTTATAAAGATCAGGTGATCGAGCGCTTATTGCAGATGCACCATTTTGATATTCCTGAAGTGCTGATTGAACGAGAACTACAGACACTGGTTCGTCAAAAGTTGATGAAAGAACATCGCCATTCTCACCGAGAAGATGATTTAGAGGAACCGATTCGTTTGCAGGAGGACGCCAAGCGGCTTCAGCAGGAGCTGCAGCCCGAGGCCAAGCGGCGCGTGAAGCTCAGCTTGGTTCTGGATGCGATTACCCAAAAAGAAGGGCTTCAGGTTTCTGAAGAGGAAGTTGAAGCAGAAGTGGAAAAGCTTGCGACTTCCTTAAAGCTGCCAGTGGCGGAAATCCAGCGCATGGTGGAAGCCGGAGGACAGGGCGCCCAAGAGGAATTTCGTGAACGGATGAAAGCCGAAAAAGCCTTGCAGTTTGTGTATCAAAATGCTGTGATTCAAGGGTAAGGGACCGTCTTGTAACCTTACCGGCACAGTTAGCCGACGCAATAACCGATATTTATTCTAAAACGAGGAGGTTCTAGGGAATGCTCATTCCGATGGTCATTGAACAAACGAATCGCGGTGAACGATCATATGATATTTATTCTCGCCTCTTAAAAGATCGGATCATTTTTATTGGGGCTCCGATTGACGATATGTTTGCCAATGTCGTCATTGCCCAACTCTTGTTTTTGGAAGCAGATGACCCGGAAAAAGATATACACCTCTACGTCAATTCTCCTGGTGGGAGCGTGACGGCGGGATTGGGAATTTATGACACGATGCAATACGTCAAATCGCCCATCAGTACGATTTGTTTGGGACAAGCGGCAAGTATGGGCGCGTTGCTTTTGACCGCGGGGGCTACCGGGAAACGGTTTGCCTTGCCGAATGCCCGGGTTATGATTCATCAGCCTATGGGCGGCTTTCAGGGACAGGCAACCGAAATCGATATTCACGCCAGGGAAATCTTGAAAATTCGTGAGCGGTTGAATGAAATAATGGCGCACCATACCGGGCAGCCGTTGGACAAAATTCGGGACAACACCGAACGGGATTATTTTATGTCTGCTGAAGAAGCCAAAACTTATGGCATAATTGATGAAGTCATTGTTCGCAGTCTGCCAAAGAGTCCCAAAGATGAGGCCAAGTCTGTGGCTAAGGGTAAAGACAAAGATTAAGCTTGAGGGAGGATTTTCTTATGGCGCGACAAGCCAAGTCTGAAGCCAATCTTCGTTGCTCCTTCTGTGGAAAGAGCCGTGACCAGGTTCGGAAACTCATTGCGGGCCCGACCGTCTACATTTGCGACGAATGTGTCGGGCTATGTAATGAGATTATTTCCGAAGACTGGCAGGAATCGCGTCAAGAAATTGCCACCAAACTTTGTAAGCCTCTGGATATTCACCAACATTTGAATCTCTACCTTATCGGCCAAGATCGAGCTAAACGGGTTCTTTCAGTGGCTGTGTATAATCATTATAAACGAATCGCGGCGAATGAAACCGGGGATGTGGAACTTCAAAAGGGGAATATCCTGATTCTTGGTCCGACCGGAACGGGGAAGACGTTATTCGCCCAGACTTTGGCGCAATACCTTGATGTGCCTTTTACGATTGCTGATGCGACGACGCTGACCGAGGCGGGGTATGTCGGGGAAGATGTTGAGAATATCATCCTCAAGCTCCTGCAGGCTGCAGATTATGATGTCGAGCGTGCTGAACGGGGAATTGTGTATATCGATGAAATCGATAAAATCACGCGCAAGGCTGATGGTCCTTCAATTACCCGTGATGTTTCCGGAGAGGGGGTTCAGCAGGCGCTTTTAAAATTGGTGGAAGGGACAGTCGCGAATGTGCCTCCCCAAGGAGGGCGCAAGCACCCTCATCAAGAGTTCATTCAAGTGAATACCACGAATGTGTTGTTTATTTGTGGGGGGGCGTTTGTTGGGCTGGATGCGATTATTGAGCGTCGGTTGAACCAAAAACGCATGGGCTTTGGGGCCAATGTGCAAGCTCGAGGCAAAAACAAAATTGGGGACTTGTTTTCGAATGTCGAACCAGAAGATCTGCTGCAATATGGGCTTATTCCTGAATTTATCGGACGATTGCCAGTTATGGCCACCCTTGATGAGTTAGATGAATCGGCGTTGGTTCGAATTTTGACGGAACCAAAAAATGCGTTAATTAAGCAATATCAAAAGCTGCTGGCATTCGATGAAGTGAAACTCAAGTTCACGGAAGGCGCCCTGGTGGATATTGCCCGAAAGGCCTATCAACAAAAGACAGGTGCTCGTGGCCTACGGGCGATTTTGGAATCGGTCATGCTCAATGTGATGTATGATATTCCATCTCAGCCTGATGTGAAGGAGGTCTTGATTACTGAAGAGGTTATTCAAGGCAAGGGCGAACCTATTAAAGTTTTTGAGCATCGGAAGGCTGTGAAGTCTGCTGTTGGCTCGTGATCTTATCTTTTTCTTCCTCCTCTTCCTGATACCCGCATTCCTGGTTGTGACAGAGTCCCTTGGTCCCCATTTGTTTCTTATACTTTTCGATCAAAAACGGTGCTTGGCATTGAGGACACGGCCGATTGATGGGCTTGTCCCAAATGGCAAAGGTACAGGTGGGATATTTGCTGCAAGAATAAAAGTTTTTGCCCTTTTTGGCTCTTAATCAGGGTGCCACATGTTTGACCCCTGTACGGCCCACCAATACAATCAACGACTTAGGTCGTTCCCGCCAAGACTCTCTTTTCCATAAAATCTGTTATAGATCTGTTTCTGGAAATTGCGCGGCTGCGTTTCCCGGTGTTTCATCAGCGGGGTTAGGGCTTGAGTGAAAATAACTTGCGTGCATTCGCAACAAGATTTGGGTCAGATTTGGACGGAACGATTGAGGAAAAACCGAGGCATAGCAGAGCTATGGTAAGGTTTTTTCGATTGAGGCGCGTTCAACCTAAAAGCGGCAGTTGAGCGCGAAAAAGCTGTGCAAGCAATTGATGTGCATAGGGAATGGAAGAATTGCGTGGTCACCTTTTGGGTGATGAGTCAATTGTTCCATTTTCTAGGTGCGTCAAG
>CBDUWS010000137.1:0-5400 GCA_965370985.1 uncultured bacterium | reverse complement strand
CTTTTTTGATCATTCCCTTGCCTGTTTATATCGATTGCACCTCGGGCATTTATGGGTTATGGGAGTGATAATATTCAACAGGCTCATTCAAGAGAAGTCCGTTGCCGGTGTTGTGGAGTGAGGAAAGGTCCTATTTCGACGAGATGGGTTCCGAGCTTTTGGCTGCTTCGACTACGGAGGATTCGGAACCTAATAAAATACTGAACCGGTATGTGGATGGGCTGCTTTCTAAAGCAATCTTTACCACCATGGTTATCGGAACCGATAGGAGCATACCGGCTGGACCCCAAACCCAACCCCAGAATACCAAAGAAAGAAATACGACCAACGTGGAGAGGCCGAGCGAACGCCCCATGAGTTTAGGCTCCATGACATTACCAATAAGCATATTGATCACGACAAATCCAGCCGCGACTAACAGGGCGCGTCCGATACCAAATTGAATGAATCCCAATAAGGTAGGGGGAACCGCAGCAATGATGGATCCTAGGTTTGGAATGTAATTCAACAAAAACGCAACAAGCCCCCAGACAACAGGAAAATCGACACCCAAGGCCCCTACCCAGATGGCTACCAATACTCCAGTCCCCAAGCTCATAATGGTTTTAATAGCAAGATAATGGTTTATCGCGTTCGCGATCTTGTGATATGGCACAAACGGATGGTTCGAATCCCCAAAGGCGGCGTGTATTTTTTGTTGCCAACTTGAAGCTTCTAGCAAAATAAAAACAACGGTTAGAAAAATCAGAAAAGAATTTGTGAGAATAATGCCCAATCCCGAAAGCAATTGGGCCACAAGTTTCATGGAGGTTCCGGGGTCAATGGATTTGAGCAGCCCGTCTTTGTTCAATTGAAATCCCAGCTCTTGGATCCCTTGGTGGATGGGGGCCATTTTCTCGGTGAGCAAGACTTGATAGCGAGGGATTGCGTCGGAAAAATCCTCCAGCGAAGTTCCAATTATCAAGACAAAGCCAATACCGATACTGAGAACTCCCATGACGACCAGGAACACCGCTAGAGGAGCGGGAAGTTTTTTTTGTCGAAGCCAAAAGACCGGAGAGGTGCTAATAATGGCCAGGAAGCCCGCGAAGAGTAACGGAACCAAAATTGGTTCCGCTGCCCGCATGCCAGCCACAACAATCACAAATGCGGCCACTGTCAACAGAAACCGACCGGCTGGAGGTTGGGAGGAGAATGTCTGCATAAGGTTTTATGGTATTAGTGAATTTCTTGGGAAGGGCTCGTTGATCTATAGAACAACTTGTGCCCTTCCTATGAGTAGGATACCCGTTTTTTCTTTTTCTGTCCTTGAGGAAGGTGAAAGCTTCTTTGCACGTGATACGGCGAGGAAGGGCAGTTCCAGAAATGGAGTTGCAGGTGGAATTTTTGAACGGAGCTTCGTTGTGCGTTGGCAGAAGTTTTGGAACTCTATTCCCGAATAGCGTTCAGACGTTGTTGTAAATACCCATTTCTGATGGCGCCGTATAAATCGAGTGTCCCTTCCTCCACCCCTTGAAATTTTTCAAGATTTAAGGCCCGCAAATTGACCGCTTCTCCGACTGTAAGTCCCAATCGAATGATTCTTCTGTTTGAACGGTCCTGAACCAACTGGGGGATGCCATCAATATTTGTAAAGGGGAGAATAAACCAATTAAAGGGGTCAAGAAAGGCATCTCCGATAAACCCCACTCCATCTCTTAAAGTGAAAGGTCCAAAAAAAGGAATCATCAGGAAGGGCCCTGGCCCTACGCCATAGGTTCCCAAGGTTTGTCCCAGGTCCTCTGAGGGAGTTTTTAGTTCAAACATAATTCCTGCCGGGTCGAACAAACCTCCGACTCCAAGCGTGCTATTGATGAGAAACCTGCTCAATTCAATGCCGGCACCCTCAAACTTGGCTTGCAAAAGATTGTTCAGCAATCGTGGGAAAAATCGAATATTTTGAAAAACGTTGGAAAAACTTTGTTGGACATCGGGAGGAATAAAAAAATTGTACACTTTCGCAACGGGCTTAACAGCATATTTATCCAGCCGGTAATTAAATTCAAAGACAGCCGAATTAACAGGTTCTAACGGGTCGTATTCTTCAATTTGGCCACCATTAGGAGACTCATCAAACGGATCAAAGAGTTCATCGTCAAACCCGGGATCCTCGTCCGGTGAACCTTCAGCCGACTCCATCAGCGTGGTTTCTGTTTCCTTCTCCAGGTTTTCCAGTGTATTGGTCGATTGATCCTTCCCCGCACATCCACCGAATCCCAGGGCAAGGCCCAGAATCAATATGATCCATAGTGACGGGCTCTTGCTTAGGCAAGAAGAGAGTTTTGCCTGACGTACTTCAGAGGTCCTGTTCATTGTCCTGGGAAAGAGGGGGGGCTGGCGTGTCTCATGTTTTGGCATATTTACTTGGAAGTAACTTGGAAGAGCTTTAAAAAAACGAAACGTACTGTATCAAAATTATGCTCTCAATCCAAGAAGAAGAGCCTCATTAGCAAGATCGCCTTTTCCTTTTTGTTTGGGAGTCCGGGTTCGTACCTTTATTGGTATTGGTGCGGTTGATGCGTTGTCAGTTTCGCTGACAGATCGTTACAAAAAAAAGCGAAAGGAAATCACACGTTAAACAGGATACAGCCTCATTGTTGATGATTATTTACATCTGCCGTTAATAGATTCGACGATTTCCCTTTGCTTGATACAACAATCCTTGTTCTCCCGATCATTAGCACGCAACAGCTTGTCGTAACAGAAAGCAATCTTCCAAATTTACGAAAAAATGAGGTCTGGCATTTCCTTTGCTCACCTGCATAGGACGAGAGCGCGAAAGTTCAGGGGATGTCGGTGCCGCGTTCTCATCCAGGTCCGCCAAGGGACGTTACGACCATGAACAGAAGGGAGACAGGAATGAGCCTAGCGGTTTCATCACAAAAATCTTCGTGGAATGGACCAATCAAAAAAGGGAAAAGATCATATGGCCCGGCTGCGCTGTCACCAAAAAATGCTCAGGTTGGAGAAAGCGTTGCGGAGATGCCAGATAGGCAGCTTCCCCTCTATTTGAAGGAAATTGGACAAGTCCTGCTGCTGGACCGTACTGGCGAAGTGAACCTGTGTAAAAAGATTGAGGAAGCCAATGAACGCATGTTGGAAGCGCTGTTTGTCTTGCCGATGACATTGGAGTTCTTGAAAGAACAATGGATGTGTCTCAGTCAGGGGAAAATCTTGGCCAAACATCTTGTCCAAAAGGATAAAGAAGTGGTTGTGGAGACAGAAGGGGACGCGGAACAGGCCGAACTTCAGGATCCACAAGAAGATGAAGAATTTCGCCAACGGGTCATTCAGCAGCTTGATCACCTCTGTCAATGCGTTCAATCTCTAATTGATTCGGACTCTGAATATTCCAACAGAAAAAGCAAACTTGCTAGTGAGAAAAGAAATTCTTTAGACAAAAAACGATTATTGAAGAGTTTGGAGACGGTGAATTGGCATCCGAGGTTTTATCATCAAATAGAGAGCCGTATCCGGGCTGTTGAAGGGCAACTTGAAGAAGTCTTGGAGCGACTAGGTGTTTCTCAGGATGATGTTCGCCAATTGGGCCTTCAGAAAATAGACATGAACAGCCAAGCATTCGCTACTAAGGTCAATAATCCTGAGTCAAAGGATCCGGTTCAACCACGTGGTCTTCAAGAAGCCATAGAACATTTGAGGTATTTGGAAGAGCATCTGCTGCACATGCCTTTTGCGAACTTTCTGATAAGAGTTCGACAATTAGAACGGGCAAAAGTACGTGTCCATTTCACCAAGCAAGCGATGTTGGAGGCCAATTTACGATTGGTGGTCAGCGTGGCTAAACGATATATCAACCGAGGGCTGGATCTGTTGGATCTCATCCAGGAAGGCAATATCGGTCTGATGCGGGCCGTTGACCGCTTTGAATATCAGCGAGGATATAAATTCAGCACCTATGCCACTTGGTGGATCCGACAGGGGATCACTCGGGCCTTGGCGGACCAATCTCGAACGGTTCGAGTCCCGGTTCATGTGTGTGATGCCATGACGCGGGTGCGACGCTCATGGGGTCGGCTGGCAGTCCAATTAGGCCGAGAACCCCAACTGGAAGAGTTGGGGAAAGTCCTGGATCTTCCTCCAGAAAAACTTTCTTCGCTCCTGAATGCGACTAAAGGAGCACTTTCTCTTGAGACACCGGTGGGAGACGACGAGAATGCGCATTTGTCCGATGTGTTGGAAGACCCTTCCGCTGTGTCCCCGTTCTATTCCGCCGAGCGAATGGACCTACAAGAAAAAGTCACGTTGTTGTTACAAACGCTTACGCCACGAGAAGCCCATATCATTCGACGGCGTTTTGGTATCGGAGAACTTGAAGATGCCACACTCGAAGAAATTGGCCATGAATTCTCGGTCACACGGGAGCGGATTCGACAAATTGAGGAACGAGCCTTATCAAAGTTACGTGAACCTCAACGCAATCAAACATTGCGCAGGTATTTTCAACTTTCAGGTTCAGCGTAAACTGAGCAGGTGAAGACGGTCGTCAGGGAAAAGTGCAGAATGGTGAGGAGTGGGGCAGTAAAGAGTAAAAAGGAAAAATCCTGCGAGGGGCTTTCCCCCTCCGCCTTACTCCTCACTATTCAGACCTGACTTTTAGAGAAAAAGGTCGTCGTTCGAAGATAAAGAATCTTGACGGGTTGTTTCCTGCTGTAACCCCTGGCTCTCTTGGAAATTGGTGGTGGATGTTTTGGCATTGAGAAACGTGGTACCGTTAAGATTAGCCCGTTGAAAATCGGCCTCACTCAAATCAGCTTCTCGAAAATCGGCGTATGAACAATCCGTCGACGAAAAATCTGTCCCTCGTGCCTGTGCGCGAACGAAGGTGGCTCCACGCAATGTCGTGAGTTGAAAAAGCGTGCCTCTTAGTTCGGCTTGTTGAAAATCCGCCCAAATGAGATCGGCTTGTGAAAAATTTGCCCAAGCGAGTTGGCTACGGTGAAATCGGGCACTCCGCAAATTGGCGCCGTAAAAATTCGCACCGCGCAAGTCAGCGCCTTCGAAATCCGCTCCTGGTAAATAGGCTTCTTGAAAATTGGCATTACGCAGATCCTGATGGCGGAAATCCGCGCCACGCCGGTCAACCTGAAAAAAATCTTGAGGAGGAGAGAGGGAGGATTCACCAGTCTGTTTGCTGTCAGGTTGTGAGGGGCTCGTGATCCCGGTGGGTTGTGTTCTCTTCCAGGTTCGGTAGGAATCGAGAAGAAACGCCCGATCCTCCTCCAAGTCCGTCTTATCAGAACCTGGTTGGGGTAAACTGTCCTCATGTTCTGACATCGATCAACTCCGAGATGCGAATAACAGAGGATGGCATGATAACCAGAAGAAAGAGTTAGTGGTGTG
>CBDUWS010000136.1:0-5436 GCA_965370985.1 uncultured bacterium | reverse complement strand
AGCATTCGAGCCAGGGTCAACCCGTAGACGGGACCTGAGCCCGCTTTCCGAAGAGTTTTGGCGCATTCATGAAGGGTCGTGCCCGTCGTGAAAACATCGTCGATCAAGAGGATGCGTTGGCCTTTGATGCCAGAGACATCGTTTACGGCGAAGGCCCGGTACAGATTGGTGAGACGTTCTTTTTTCGAGAGAGACGTTTGCGGAGCCGTCGGTCTGACACGGAGAAGACACGACAGTAGCAATGGGATCTGGAGATGTTGACTCAGGCCATGCGCCAACAAGAGTGATTGGTTGTATTCGCGTTCTCGTAGCCGTTGCGGATGAAGAGGAACTGGCATGAGGACATCAATGGTTGGCAAGGTTGGTAACGCGGGTATCATGGCTTGAATGAAATGCCTGGTTAGTGAACGTTTTCCGCGATATTTGAACAAGATGATGGCTTCCCTGAGTGGAGATTGATAAGGGAACAGGCTCCAGGTTCGGGTAAAGGCTGGTGGTTTGGTGCGACAGGTTCCACATTCATGGGTGGGGCTTTGTTGTAAGGCCACCGGTGACGCATAGGGGACACCGCAATGTGGGCAGCATGGTCCTGCGATGGGAATCAATGTTTTCCAGCATGCTTGGCAAACAAACGGAACAGGGTCATCCCATAATGGGGTTTCGCAATTGGTGCAGGTTGCCGGGAAAATGACGTGGAGAAATTTGCGAAGAAAGGACGGAGGGGAGGAGAATTGCGTCATTGGCATCATTTCAATTGGATGAAGATGAATGAAAGCCCCTCCTTGGTCACGTAGGCCAGAGTATGATATACGAAGGTTGCCTCAGTTGTCCTGCTCCCTGAATGACTGCCAGGGGATGTTTTTTTGGAAATCTCTTGCCATGATTCAATTCCAACATGTTTTTAAGGAATACCGGCGTAGCGCGATGCCCGTGGTCGCCTTACGCGACCTGTGTGTAGATATTCCGCAAGGCGAGTTTTGTGCGCTGATGGGGCCAAGCGGCAGCGGAAAAAGTACGCTCTTGCATTTAGTGGCTGGGCTGGATTGGGTGACCTCCGGCGATATGTTATTGGATGGGCGCTCATGTTTAGCGTTTGGTGATCGTGAATGGACGCATTGGCGTCGGGAAAAAATCGGGATGGTGTTTCAGGCGTTTCATCTCATTCCTGGATTGACCATCGAAGAAAATGTGGCGTTGCCCTTACGCTTGCGAGGGGAATCTTCCACGTCCGTGCGCACGCAGGCGACGGAGATGTTGGACAAAGTGGGGATGAGTCATCGGCTTGGGCATCGTTCCCATGAGCTGTCGGGCGGTGAGCAACAACGAGTGGCGATTGCCCGGGCATTTGTGCATCGTCCAAGATTGATTGTGGCTGATGAACCGACGGGGAATTTGGATGGGCCGACGGGGGAGAACATTGTGTCATTGCTTCGTCAATGTGCCAGAGAGTTCGGACAAACAGTGTTGTTGGCCACCCACTCGTTGAGTGCGGCGCAGGTGGCAGATCGCGTACTGACTATTCGAGAC
This sequence comes from uncultured bacterium, assembly GCA_965370985.1. GTDB lineage: Bacteria > Nitrospirota > Nitrospiria > Nitrospirales > UBA8639 > Nitrospira_E. The sequence goes on along the minus strand of CBDUWS010000136.1, from coordinate 3,909 downwards.
GGACAGTTGGAGTAAAACCTCATGGATCTTTCAACGGTAATTGCAGGCGTGTCATTTCGTATCGGGCTTATGAATGCTTCAGGAGCCTTGTGTGTGACTCAGGCTGAATTGGAGGCGTTAGGTGCGTCGGATGCCGGCGCTATTGTGACGAAGTCGATGACGCCGCTGGCCCGTGAGGGGAATCCTCTCCCACGGTATGTGGCAATTGACGGGGGATCGATCAATTCCATGGGCCTGCCGAATCTTGGGTATCCGGCGTATGCGAAGATCATTCCTGAGTTGAAGCGATTTGAGAAGCCGGTGATCGCCAGCTTAGCAGGTCTGCATCCCGATGATTTCCTGGAAGGTGCGCGAGCCTTGAACGCAGCAAGCCCCGATTTAGTCGAAGTGAATTTGTCCTGTCCTAACATTCCGGGGAAACCGCAGATTGGCTATGACTTTGACGAAACCGAGCGGCTCTTGATGGCTATTCGAGACATATTGACGATTCCCTTTGGTGTCAAACTTCCTCCATATTTCGATCCCATTCACCATCAAAAGATTGCGGACGTTCTGCAGCGGATTGGTGTCGCGTTTGTCACCGTGATCAATTCAGTGGGCAATGCCCTGGTCGTGGATCCCGAACAGGAACGGGTGGTGATCAAACCCAAGGGAGGTTTTGGCGGACTTGGTGGGCGAATCATTAAGCCGGTGGCTTTGGCCAATGTTCGAGCTTTTTGGAAGATCTGGGGAGATCAAATACCTATCATTGGCACTGGGGGCGTCGAAAACGGCATCGATATTTTTGAACATGTGTTGTGCGGAGCTTCGGCGGTTCAGATCGGAACCGTCTTGGTGGAGGAGGGTGTTGGGGTCTTTACGAAATTGGAACGAGAAGTTTCAGAATGTATACAGCGAAAAGGTTATCCGTCGTTGATGGCCTGTCGGGGGAAACTTCGAGAGATGGACTAACCGATTGGTCGAGATGCCGAGGAGAAAAGTCAGGCTTTGGTGAGTGAAGGACCTTTGGGAATAATCTTCAGCGCGATGGCTTGGCGAAGTAGTTGAGCGACGTTTCGTACACGTAATCGACGCATGAGATTAAAGCGGTGGACTTCCACAGTCCGCACACTAATACCTAACCGTTGCCCAATTTCTCGATTGGTACATCCTTGAGCAACCAGGCGGAGAATTTCCTTTTGCCGGGTGGTTAAGGTTTGGCCTTGGGAGTCGGCCTCTGAAACAGCTTCGGCTGAGCCCTGTTCTTCAACGTTGTCTTTGGGCATTTCGGTTTTGTACCCCACGCATAATTGTTTAGTCGTTTTAACATAGGCCCCACTTCTGGGACAACCGCATCCATGCTCAAAATCCTCATTCTTTTAGTCACCGAACATCTGCGTCATCGGCCAATTAGAGCCCTATTAACACTGGTTGGCGTGGCTATTGGTGTTTCTGCCTGGCTCGCGATTCGAGTGGTAAATGGGGAAGTCTACCAGTCGTTTGAACAATCAGTGGAATCGGTTGTTGGAGAAGCTTCGGTCACAGTATCTGGTGGACTCGAAGGCATCAATGAGCAGATTTTGCAGAGAATTCTAGGACATCCAGGGGTTCGGTCGGCCAGTCCCGTTCTCAAGATTGAAGGTGTGATTCAGACCGGGGCGTTGTCGGGACGTTCCCTTATTATTTGGGGGATGGATCTCTTAGAGCAGGGAAAAGATTGGGAGGCTCAGGGCTCTACCGGCGTTTTACAACAAGATGACTGGGAGCAACTGTTCTCCCCCACAACGGTTTTTCTAGAAGAAGAAATGGCCAACAAGGTTGGTCTGCGTCAGGGGCAAATTCTCTCGGTGAAGGTCAAAGGGGAAGTTCATGATCTGGTTGTTGGAAGGGTGTTGAAATCATCGGGTCTCCAAGGAGGCGTGCAACAGCAGGTGTTAATGGATATCGCCTCCGCCCAATTGTTATTTGGATGGTTGGGGCAGCTTCATCATGTGGCGATTATCCCGGAATCTGACGTGGCGATTTCTACGTTAATCCAAGCACTGCAATCGGCTTTGCCAGAGAATATTCAGGTACGTCAGTCCTCTCGACGCAATCGGCAAGTGGAATCCATGCTACGGGCCTTCCAAATGAATCTGACTATGCTCAGTGGGATTAGTCTGCTTGTGGGGCTCTTTCTCGTCTATAACGCGACGGCGTTTTCCGTGGTCCATCATCGCCAGGAAATTGGGATCCTCCGATCGCTCGGAATGGAGCGAAAATCCATCACGACGTTATTCCTACTCGAAGCCGGTGTATTGGGTGCTGCCGGTGGCCTGTTGGGGTGTTGGTTGGGTTTCGTGCTTGCGCGGTGGTTGACGGTCATGATTGGACAGAATGTGGGTGAGTTATATGGCATGACCTCGTTGTTGTCCATGCCGATTCCCTTTCATATGCTGGTAGAAGCCCTGAGTTTAGGAATAGGCATTTCGCTGTTGGGGGCCCTTCGCCCAGCTTGGGAGGCGAGTACGATGGCCCCGGTTCAAGCACTAGCCGGTGGGCAATCCCAAGCTGAAGACGATCATGATGTTCAAGGATCAAGATGGGTCGTTGTGGGTTCGTTGCTAGGGGCTGGGGTGTTGAGCCAGATGCCCTCTGTTCACGGTATTCCTGTTGGAGGCTACACGGCAGCATTTTGTTTATTGGTGGGAGGCGCTGCGGCTGGGCCTGTGTTGTCTCAATGGTTTAGCCGATGGAGCCAAAGCAGTCTGAGGAGCCGAGGAGGTCTGTTGCCTGCTCTTGCGGCAGAGCAAATGGGCCGCAATCCACGCCAAACTAGCGTAACGATGGCGGCCATCGTTGTGGGGTTGGCCATATTGGTGGGGGTAGGCATTATGATTCAGAGTTTTCGGCAAACCGTGGAACTCTGGATCGAGCAAACGCTGATGGCGGATATTATTATTGCACCCACCTCCTGGTTGGGAGAACAAGAGGCCACGGGGAAGAATCAGGGGCTGCCACGGAATCTGATGATGCACCTCTTAGACATTCCTGGAATTGAGGCCGTTGATCCATATCTGGAAACCAATGTGGAAACAACCGGGAAGAGCGTGGTGCTGGTCTCACGAGATGTACGTCTCCATGCTGAGCGTAGTCGGTATTTGTTTTTGCAGGGGGAATCATCTGAGGTGTTATCTCAAGCGGTCGATGAAGATGGGGTGATTATTTCTGAAGTGTTGGCGAAACGATTGGGGCTGAATGTGGGTGAGCAATTGCCATTAACGACACCGGGCGGTATAGAACAATTTCCGGTCAAAGGTGTGTTTTATGATTACGCCACTGATGGCGGGAAAGTGGTCATGGACCAGAGACTCTTTGCAGAGAAATGGGGAGTGCGAGATGCCACGGTCTTTGCCGTCTATCTGAAAGAGGGGCAGGCGCTCTCGGCTGTGCGAGGAGAGATCGAAGACACATTAAAGAATGAGAGGCCTATCGTCACAATCAGTAACGGTGAACTGAAAGAAGAAATTCTCGATATTTTTGATCGCACGTTTCGCGTGACCTATGTGTTGGAATTGATTGCCCTAAGCGTAGCCGTCTTGGGAATTATGAATACGTTGCTGACAGCCATTTTGGAACGTCGGCGAGAACTTGCCACTTTGCGCGCGTTGGGCGCAAGCGGCCGACAAATCCAAGGACTCATTGTGTGGGAATCCCTTTATTTGGCGGGGCTGGGTGCCGGTGTCGGGATTGTCGTGGGTATGGCCTTATCGGTGGTGTTGATCAAGGTCATCAATAAACAATCCTTTGGCTGGACGATTCAGTTTACTCTAGCCTGGGAAACTATCGGCATGGCACTTTTCGTGGCGTTGGCGGCAGCGTTAATTGGCGCGTGGGTTCCAGCCCGATGGGCTAGCCGACAAAAAATCGCCGAAGACTTGCGATACGAAT
>CBDUWS010000135.1:0-5444 GCA_965370985.1 uncultured bacterium | reverse complement strand
GATGTGAAAGATGAGCTGAAATATTTCCCGTATGCCTTGCATGAAAAAAATGGCGTGATTCGCATAGAGATTGGAGAGAAAACCTATTCGCCTCCTCAGGTCTCCGCCATGATTTTGAAAGAATTAAAACGACGAGCGGAAGAATTTCTGAAAGAAAATATTTCTAAAGCCGTCATTACCGTTCCGGCCTATTTTAATGACAGCCAGCGGCAAGCCACGAAAGATGCCGGAATGATTGCCGGCCTAGAAGTGATGCGCATCATTAACGAACCGACTTCCGCCGCTCTGGCTTATGGACTTCAAAGAAAAACCCAAGGATTGATTGCCATTTATGATCTGGGCGGGGGGACCTTTGATATCTCCATTCTGAAATTGAAGGACGGCATTTTTGAAGTGCTCGCCACCAATGGCGATACCCACTTGGGGGGTGATGATTTCGATCAACGCCTTGTCGATGTACTGGGAAAAGAGATTGCCGAAAGGTATGAGATCAAAATCCATGACCATCCGGACCTGATGCAATTCGTGCGGTTGGAATCCGAACGAGCCAAAGTGCGGTTGTCTGATGAACTAGAAACCACGGTGGTGGTGGAACTTCCCAATGGAAAATATGAAAAGACGTTGACGCGTGAAGCGATGGAATCCCTGGTCATGGAGCTTGTAGAACGGACGCTCGCGCCCTGTCGAGCGGTGTTGAAAGACGCCGGTTTACGTGCCGACCAAATTGATGAAATCGTCTTGGTCGGTGGCAGTACTCGGATGCCGTTAGTTCGAACCAAAGTTGAGGAGTTGTTTGGCAAACAGCCACATAGCGAATTGAACCCTGATGAGGTAGTGGCATTAGGCGCAGCTGTGCAAGCGGATATTCTTGGGGGCCATAACAAGGAGTTATTGCTCTTAGATATTACGCCGTTGTCCTTGGGTATTGAAACTATGGGGGGCGTCATGAGTGCGCTTATTCGGCGCAATACCACCATTCCCACGAGCGCCAAAGAAATGTTTACCACCTATGCCGATGGGCAAACGTCTGTAGATATTCATATTCTTCAGGGCGAACGGGAATTGGTGAAAGACAATCGCAGCCTGGCTCGCTTTCAATTGAAAATGCCACCCTTGCCTGCAGGGGTTCCTCGTGTTGAAGTCACGTTTCTCATCGATGCGAATGGCATCTTGCATGTGACGGCCAGAGACATTCGAACCAGCGAAGCTCAGTCAGTGCAGGTGAAGCCCTCGCATGGACTCACCGATGACGAAGTGGAAGGGATGATTCGAGACTCCTTCCAATTTGCAGAAGAGGATATTAAAGCCCGCCAAGTCATCGAAGCCCGTACTGAAGCGAACGCGATTATTGTTGCGACTGATAAAGCTTTGGCCCGTGCGTCTGATCTCATAAGTGAAAAAGAGAAAGCAGAGATTCAGCGCGTCATTCAACAACTTGGTGAAACGCAGAAGGGCGATGACCATCGTGTCATTCGCGCCGGCATTGCGGAGGTCGAAAAAGAGACGCATCATCTGGCAGAAGTGTTGATGGATGCGACCTTGAAAGAAGCGCTGGAAAATAAAAAAGTCTCTGAATTCGTCAAATAATTGTTAGCTGATTGGATGCAAACGTTATTAAAGCGAAGAGGAAATCATGGCGCAAGATTTAATGTGGGCGGATACCGAAGACATTGGTATTCGGTTACAGGAAGAGCACCCCGACCTTGATCCTTTGACGGTCAGGTTTACCGATTTACATGCCTGGGTGGTGGCCCTTCCAGAATTCAAAGATGATCCGAAAGCCTCAAATGAGAAAAAGCTCGAAGCCATTCAAATGGCTTGGTATGAAGAATACCAGGATGCGAAGGGTTAACCTGGGCAACAACCCAGGAACCGAATGGTAGGCTGCAGATTTTTAATATGAAGAGAGTTGACTGGAAGAACCTGAATTCATTCGATCGAACTCAAAAAAGTCCATCGGATTCGCTTTTTGAGGGGCGGCTTTCCCTGGTTCCGTCCCTTTCCGAAAAACCTCTGTACTAATATGGCGGCTGGTTTTTGTTGGCAAGTCTCCAGTTGTCGTATCTATCTGAGCGAATTGAATACCCTCGGGGATCCTAAAGGTCATGACGGGCAAATTGCGAAGAGCCTGTCCCATGAATTCTGTCCAGATGGGAAGGGCTGCGTGAGCCCCGGATTCCAATCGACCTAAGGTTCGGACCGAATCGAATCCCACCCATACGCCTGTTGCTAAATTGGGTGCATAACCCACGAACCAGGCATCGTTGTACCCATTCGTCGTCCCGGTTTTTCCAGCTAAGGGGCGGCCGATTTTTTTTGCTCGACGTCCGGTTCCGCTTTGGATGACATCCATTAACATGTTGGTGGTGAGATAGGCATTTTCCTGTGTCATGGCCTGTCGTGGTTCAAACAGGTGTTGTTCCAGAATTTCTCCTTTCATATCATTGACAAGCGTTATTTGATACGGGCGTAACCACATGCCTTGATTGGAAAAGACACCATAGGCTGAAGTGATTTCCTGGAGTGTCACGCTTGAAGACCCGAGGGCGAGAGACAGGTCTTGACTGAGCGGGCTTTGAATACCCAAATTACTTGCCACAGCGACGACTTCTGGGACACCTATTTGTTCAAGGAGTCTGACGGTTGCGGCATTTCGCGAATGGCGCAGGGCCTCCCGTAGTGTAATGGTTCCATAGAAACGTTTCTCATAATTTTCTGGTTTCCAGACTCGATCAAGTTCTTCATCTTTGTAGACCACCGGTGCATCCAAGATCAATGTCGCGGGAGTGAGCCCTTGTTGAAGGGCTGTAGCATAAATAAGAGGCTTGAATGCCGAGCCGGGCTGTCGCCGAGCAGCCACCGCACGGTTGAATTGACTACGAGTAAAATCATAGCCTCCAGCCATGGCCTGAACAGCGCCTGTCCGGGGATCAAGCGCCAGCAACGAACCTTCCACCAGCGGGGTCTGTTCTAAGATAAAAATACCTGATTCGAGATTGCCATTTTTGGGTAAGACCTCCACGATATCTCCAACTTTGAGTATGTGGCGCGGGGTGGCCTCTTTTTGAACCCTCGCCGTCCCAACATCTTTCACATCCTTCAGTCGACGTTCGGCCCATTGCATATCTTTAAGTGCGATTGTTCCTTTATACGTATTTCCAATCAGAATATCTGCTGATTTTCTGGTGACTTTCGTGACAAGGGCTCGATACAGGCCATAAACCTGGGCAGCTTGAGGATTCTGTAGTTCCGGGTACTCATCGGGAGGCTCAAAGTCTTTGGTCAATTTCACATGTCCGAGAGGTCCTCGCCACCCTTGACGTTTGTCTACTTGACGCAGGCCTTGCTGCAGGTTTTCTTCGGCGAGTCTTTGCATCGCAATGTTTAAGGTGGTGTAGATCTGCAAGCCCCCTTTATAGACGAGCGATTCTCCATACCGTGCTACTAAATGCTGGCGAACGTCTTCGATGAAATATGCAGCAATCCGCTCGATGGACTGACGGCGATAATTCAGAGTTGTAGCGATAGCCGCTTGAGCCTCTTCGTCGGAGATGAAACCAGCTTCGATCATTCGATGTAAAACTAATTCCTTTCGAGACTTTGCCAGATCCGGATTGCGAAAGGGGGAATACGTGTTTGGAGCTTTTGGCAGCCCAGCTAAAAAAGCAGCTTCGGGGAGGCTCAGCTCTGTGACGCTTTTATCGAAGTAGGTGAGGGTAGCCGCGGCAATTCCATAGGCCCCGTGACCAAAATAGATTTGGTTGAGGTACATTTCCAGAATCTGATCCTTCGTGAGGACCCATTCCATTTTAATCGCTAAAATGAGTTCTTTGATTTTTCGTCGATAGGTGCGTTCCGGAGAGAGGAAAAGGGCCCGCGCCAATTGTTGGGTAATGGTACTGGCACCCTGAAAACGTCCACCTTTTTTGAGATTCGTCCATGCGGCTCGTCCAATTCCCACAATGTCTAGCCCGGGATGTTCAAGAAACCGGGTGTCCTCTACGGCAATGACGGCTTGGGTCAAAGCTTTGGGGATTTGATCGATGGGGGTATAGAGACGACGCTCAATAAAGAATTGCCCGATGATTTCACCGTTATCCGCATACACTCTGGAGACCAAACTTGGCTGATAATCTTGGAAGGAATCGAAGGTCGGCAGGTCACGGGTCGCTATCCAGAGAATCCCAATAACTGTTCCGGTACCAATACATCCGAGGACCAGAGAGCAGACGAGAACAATTCGAAGCCAAGACCATGTTTTGAGCCCTGAAAAAAACTGCCGAACGGTATTCATTAAGGAAAGGAAGCGATACCTTTTGTGTGAGAGACGAAGAGAGGGAGATAATTCACAGCCTTCAATTTACGATACCCCGAGATTAGTGAAAACACAAGGCAATCAAGGCTCAAGTCGTCACCAAAGAGCGTCAAATGACCGTACGTTCGAAAATTAAAAACGGAAAATTTACCGAAGACCAAATGGGCGATTCTCTGGGCCTTTTGCGCAGATTGACAAACTTTTTCACCCCGTGGTACGACCAAAGGCTACTCAAGTATTTTCCGTATATTTTATCAACAAGGAGGAGATAGAACATGTCAGATGTTGCGGCAGAAATTAAAGTCGGAGATGTAGCCCCGGATTTTACGCTCAAAGATCAGGACCAAAACGATATTAAACTCAGTGACTACCAAGGCAAAAAGAATGTGGTATTGGCGTTTTATCCACTTGATTGGAGCCCTGTCTGTACCGGAGAAAATAAGTGCCTGACCGATGATTTCCCCAGTTTTGAATCTGCTAATGCGGAGATCTTGGGCGTGAGCTGCGATAGCTTTTTTTCACATAAAGCATGGGCCGATTCTTTGGATCTGAAGCACAAATTATTGGCAGATATGCACCGGACCGTGTCGAAGGCCTATGGCTTGTATTTTGAAGCGCTGAACTGCTCAAAGCGAGCAACGGTCGTTGTAGATAAAAGTGGGAAGGTGGCCTATGCCAAAGTTCAAGACATCAAAACGGCACGAGATGATAAAGAAATTCTGGAAGCCTTAAAAAAATTAGGGTAATCCTGTTGTCCTATGGAAACCCTAAGAGGAGCGTCGTGTGCTCCCTTAGGGTTTTTATATGTAGGTCTCGAGAAAGGAGTAGGTATGTCAGGGGTTGTTGAAAATGTGAATGATGAAAACTATGAGGACTTTTCGCAATCGTCAGCAGCTGTTGTAGCCTATGGAATTGCCACCTGTGAGCCCTGCAAGGCCTATGACCCTATCCTGGAGCAAACCGCCAAGGAATTTTTAGATGTGCGATTCGGGAAAGCCAAAATGCATGTCCCCGGCAAATGCCGGGGGATTAAAAAACAGCACAACTTTGAGACCTATCCCACCACTCACTTCTTTTCCAACGGCACTCTTATGTGTGCCAAAGAAGGCAAACTCGAGGCCACTGAGTT
>CBDUWS010000134.1:0-5455 GCA_965370985.1 uncultured bacterium | reverse complement strand
GAAAGCTATTGATCCGTCTCTCGATTTGGTAAAGGTCAATTTCTGGAAAAATGTGCTTGAGGTATTCATAGCGTCGTGCCCTGTTCTGATCGCCAAGACGAAATGTTGCATTAAATTTCCGTCGTAATTTTCGGCTAAGAGCATGAGTTTTTGCAACCATGACTGTTTTCCAATTCGGAGGTAATTGTAAACAGGTGTCCTCAAATTTTTCTAATGCGCTGACAATTCTTTCGCAAGCAAAGGGACCCTGAAGAGCGGCAATAAAATTTTCAATTAACTGCTTCTTTTCTTGCGCCGCTGATTTTTCAACAATTGGGGCAGATACAAGGGACGTCTTAATGAGTTGGATCAATTCTTCACATGATGTCGCTTTGTGGCTTAAGGTGTTGGGAAGTTTTTTGTCAAATCGTTCTGAGGTGATTGGTTGATAGGAAAAAACTGGTCGTCCCAGTAAATAGCCTTCTAATCCAGTGGTGCAACTGTTGTGGATAATACTGTCCGCTGCCAATAGCCAGGGAATAACATGGCCTTCAATATGAACTTGAACATTTGCGCAGCCTTTCGCAGCCTGTATCCAACTCTCATGGCTTTCAGACGGATGAGGACGAATGAGAACGGTATGGTTGGGAAATGCTTCGGCAACCTTTCCCACCATTTCTTGAAAGAATTGAAAAAGGGCAAGGCGGTGCTTCGCCATTCCCAATTCGGATTCATCCACTTTCGAAGGTGAAAGAGCTGCCATATCGAGGGCTTTTCTCTCATCCCCTTTGTTGGGACGAAAGTGATTGAGCTTACCGAAGTTGGTGTTTATCAGAATAATTCTTCCAAATCTTTTGCGTATGCTCTCAACTTGATCCGACCAATAGGGGCGTAACTCCGGGCGTAATAAATCAGTGCGGGGATTCCCAGTGATATGTATGGGCATTTCGTTATAATTATGTTGCATTTTCCAGATTCTAGAATTTTCTGGGCCCCAAGCAAAGAACAGTTTTGGTTGTGGAAATACTTCGGTCCCTAATTTTTCCTTCACATAGACCTCGGGCGAGCAATAGACAATGGCCTCCTCGTCTGATCCCACGAGGGTATGTCCCAAGTTATTTAGAAGGGTGTTGGTTACTTGGTTACGAGGGTGAAGGTTGGTGGGTATGAAAATTGATCTGGGCAAAGAAGCCAAGTTGAGCTTAATTTCATGTTTCTCCCCGAGGATGACGGAAAACCCGCGTTCAGCGGCAAAGCAGGAAAGTAAAACCTTCGCATCAAATTCTCTATTAAAGACTTCAACAGGAATGGTTAGGCGGCGTCGAGATTTGCTCATAGTGGACACTAAGCGGCTTAAAGGACTGTAAGCTTAGTCTATTTCCTAGCTTTTTAATCCCTTGATAGGGTCAAAGATTCCTAAAGTCTCTTTGACTTTTTGAGCGACAGCCTCAGTTTCGTTTAATCGTGGACGCCTTCCGTTTTCAATGGGTTCTCCAAATAGCCGAGCAATGCCTTTTTGGATCAGGATTTGGTGCAGCACATTGAGATCTCGTCGTGGCTGAAAAATTCCTTTTCGAATCAGACGAGCGCAAAACCGTTCCATGCCCTGTTGAGGGCGAAGGGTGCCACGTTTATTGACCGGCCGGGAATGGGCTCGTTGAACAATCCACTGGTTGAGGCGAACATTCCATGTTGGTGGGCGTTCGGGGAGCGGAATAATATAGACGGGTTTTCCTAATGAGGAGACCTCGGCCAACATTGATTCACTTTCTCCAGTAATAATGATCACATCAGCTCCGGCTATATAGGCTAGATATGGGTTGTCAGGTTGGTTAGGGCGCCATTGATGAACAAAGTGTTCTGGGGATAATATGGACTCAAGGGTTTGAACGACTTCCTTCCCGGTCCGTGGAGACGTGACGGCGAAGACCGTTCCTTGGCATTTCTCAGCCAGGTCTTTTACCTGATTCCCTATAGATCGAGCGAGAGTTGAGGTTAATTGGAAGCGGTTGGTGGAACCTCCAATCACCAAGACAATACGGGGATGGGAAGTGTTGTCGAATAGGTCTGGCCACCGTTGAATGAATTCGTCCAATTTCTCTTGGGTCACTTGATGGAGTGGCGTAATAGTTTCAATCCTATTGGGGTGTGGAGGAAATCCATAATAAGTTGGAGTAACGACCACATCAAACAAATCTGCAGAACATCCCCCTTTTCGACCCAATTGCACGATACGAGTTTGTTTGTGACTTTGGTGACGAATCCACCTAGCGATCGGGCATGGGCGCCAGCCGGTTGAAATCACAATATCTGGCCAGGGCGGGCAAAGGGGAGAAGATTGGAGTGTGTTTAGCCCAATGCAATTTGGAGGAAAGAGTCCCCAGAGAAATTTTTGGACTTTGTTCCAACGGTAAAAGTGTAAATGCTTAATTTCATAGGGCCAGCCAAGGGATTTTGCCAGACCTTCTGATTGGGTTGTATGCCCGACTTTTTCGTCAGACAGAATCCAGACGAGCGGTGGAGAACCGATCCAATGGCCCCCACAACGAATGAGCTGGTGATTGGTTACACCGGCATTTTCTTTTTGGAACACGAGTTTCCAATGAATCGAGGGATGGCGGGCGCTAGTTGTTTGGAAATGGCGTGTCCACCAGTGAAAATCTCGTTTTTGGGCATAATGAGATTCGCCGGCCGAAAAGGAATGGGCAGGATCAGAATCCTGTATGTGAACATAGACGAGGAAGTTGGTAAGACGAAACATTTCTTCTATGACCCAAGGGATATCTTCCAAAGGAAGGTGCTCTAGCACGCCTGCTGAATAAACTATGTCAAATTGTTGAGAAGGCAAGGAATCGGGATCTTGTTTGAAGACATCGAATGGAGTGGTGGTGATTGCAGAAGATCTCGCATACATCCACTCGCGGTTTTGGAAGGCGTCTTGGGACGAGCCTACGTGATAATAAAGCAGCGTTCGAGCCTGTAGTGTGGTGACGTATTCAGCCAGATTTTTCAGATCATCTTCCTGTTGGGAAGGAGCCGGCAAATCCTTTGAGGCTATGGGCTTCGTTGCTGCCTGGTGGGCTAATTCTGTAAATTGTGAACTGGGTTGAGTTCTTGAAAATATATGGTATCCAGCTCGGTTGGCACTTTTCTCCAAATCTGCCCAGACGTCTCCTTCCAGGCTGTTCTGATAAACAAACTTTTCTGGAAATGGATGCCATGGTTGTGTATGAAGGGCAGTATAATGTAAGACCTTGGACTTTCCTGTCTGATATTCTTCGTCTCGAGCGTTCCATTCGGGGTCAAGTTTCCCCCAAAGGTTGTTGATTGCCAAGGCTTTTTGAAGAAGAGCATTTTTTCTTTCCTGTTGAGCCGCTTTCAGAGTCCAAGCGGCAGCCATTTTTTTGCAGTCCATAATCATGACGGATGAATCGTTAGAGGCGATGCTCAAGAATCCATGGTCTTTTAAGTCCAGGTCGAATAATTCTGCAGGGTCAGTGAGATAAATCTGGTCCACGTCATTATAAATAGCTCGTCCAGAACCACCGGCAAAGTCAGGAATGGCAAAACGGTAATTCGTAAATCCTGTTAACCACCGGCGCCGATCAAACCCGATTAATTCCTTCATAAGATAGATTTCATAGGTTCGGGAAGGGTCTCGAACCAAATCAATGGACCAGACAAAAATTCGTTCGGCTCGGGCTTGAGCGGTTTCTGTGCCCACATAAATTCGAACGGGAGTTTTGTGAGAAGCCGAGGAGTTGTGTTTCGGCCCTAAAACAATTTTTTCCGGACTGAGTCGATATCCTGGATGGCGGGAATGGAGGGTCTTCATGAAAAAACTATTCCTTGGAGAAAACGCTTAAACGTTAGAGGGTAGGTTAACCCAGGTTAACACGTTCTATTCAACGGCTACATTATCTGGGGTTCAAGAGATTCTGAATGTTCCTCTAAAGAGGAATGTAAGACCGAAAATCCTTGAATAATCGTTTCAATTTGTTTCGGTGTATGGGCGGCGCTGACGCTACATCGTAACAGGCTTTCTCCGTTTGGTGTGGCCGGAGGAATCATGAGATTCACATAAATCCCCTGTTCCAGTAAGCCTTGCCACATGCTCAACGCTATTTCCTTGGTGGGGATCATCGCGGCAATCACGGGCCCAACTTCTGCTCCCAAGATGTACCCGGCTTTTCGTAATCCGTCATATAACTGGTGAGCATTTTCCCAGAGTTTTTCGCGAAGTTGGGGGTGGGTTTGGATAATTTGAATAGCAGCTTTGGTTGTAGCCACGACCGAAGGACATGAGGAGGCTGTAAAAATGTAGGGACGGCTGGTATACCGAATCAATTCAAATTCGGGATGATGGCTGACTCCAAATCCGCCTGTGGATCCTAGGCTTTTGCTGAATGTCCCAACAATGCAATCGACTTCATCTTCAACGCCCACTTCTTCAGCCAATCCACGACTGTTTTGTCCCAATACTCCTAATGAGTGAGCTTCGTCGACAACCAATGTCGCCCCAAACTGCTTTTTAATGGCGACGATTTCGGCTAAGGGCGCTCGATCTCCCAGCATGCTATAGATGCCTTCTACGACGATAAGCGTCTTTTGGCTTCGTTCACCTAGTCGCCGGAGACGTTTTTCTAAGTCCGCGACGTCATTGTGCTTAAATCGGATGATATCAGCCCCACCCAACCGACACCCGTCATAAATACTGGCATGAGAATCGCCATCTAACATGATGACATCCCCAGGTCCAGCCAGAGCTGAAAGAATGCCAAGGTTCGCTTGATATCCCGTAGAAAACACAATGGCCTGTGGTAACCCATAGAAGTCAGCAATGGCCTGTTCTAATTCAAAATGACTTAAAAAAGAACCATTAGCCATACGCGAGCCAGTCGTTCCTGTTCCCTCCTGTGCAAGGGCCTTTTGCCCGGCCTCAATACAATCGGGGTGAAACGTTAACCCTAAATAATTATTGGTGCCGACGAGGATGGTGGGCTGTCCATTAATCATCGCTTCTGTTGGAGAGAGGACTTTCTCGATGGTGATATGAAAGGGATTTACACCGGTTTTCAACAAATCTTGACGAGCTTGTTGGATGCGATGGAATTTTTCGAACAGGGACATACTTAGGCTTTCACTAACGTTTCAATTTCAAGAACGAGTTCTTGAACCGTTTGAATCGTAGGAAGGTTATTGAGGGGAATGGAGATGTCAAAATGGTCTTCAATTTTTAAGAGCACCTGCATGACTTGAAGTGAATCTAAGCCTAGTTCCCCAACAAGTTTTGTCTCCCCTCTCAATAGTTGTCCTTCTTTCGTGAAGGGTTTGAGAATTTCGAGGAGTTGGGGAAGTATTTCAGGTCTTGTTTCCATCGCATCATTCTTGTTTCGAGAAAAAAGAATGTCCTCAATAGTGTAACCTAAAAACAGCAGTTGGATCACGAAAGTCTGCACAACCCCTTGACGCGCCT
>CBDUWS010000133.1:0-5456 GCA_965370985.1 uncultured bacterium | reverse complement strand
CTAGGAGTTGAACTGAATGCAGATTGAATTTCTCGGTGCAACCCATGAAGTCACCGGCTCCTGTTTTCTGTTGCGTGTCGGAAATTACCAGCTGCTAGTCGAATGCGGCTTGATTCAAGGTTCTCACAAACACGAACGTCACAACCGTGACGCGTTCCCTTTCGAGCCCAGAGACATCGACGCTGTCGTACTGACCCATGCCCACCTGGATCATTCCGGGCGGTTGCCATTGTTGGTCAAGCGGGGTTATTCGGGGCCGGTCTATACCCACAAAGCCACGGTGGATCTGTGCAGCATCATGTTGGAAGACGCTGGTTATTTAAATGAAAAAGAGGCACAGTGGGAAAATAAAAAGCGCCAGCGCAAAGGGCTCCAATTGATTGAGCCATTGTACACCCGTCACGAAGCACGGGAGGCTCACAAAAGGTTTCAGTCGCTCGAATATGGAAAGACCACAGAAATTCTTCCCGGCGTAAAACTTACGCTACGAGACGCGGGCCATATCCTGGGTTCGGCCATCGCAGAGTTGGAACTAAGTGAAGGAGATCAAGCCCTCAAAGTTGTGTTCAGCGGAGACCTGGGCCATCGGGGAGCACCTATCCTGCGCGATCCGGAAGCGGTGACGCATGCGGATCTGGTGGTCATGGAGAGCACGTATGGCGACCGGCTACACCGGGATTGGGACAAAACATGGCAGGAAATGGGCGACATTATTTCCAGTGCCCACAGCGGCAAAGGCAACATCATGATCCCCGCCTTTACCGTGGGGCGTACCCAGGAACTGCTGTATGTCTTCAAACAGCACTTCGATGAATGGGGTATCGGAGACTGGAAGGTTTTTCTCGACAGTCCCATGGGCATCGAGGCCACCGAAATCTATGCCGATCACGCAAAGGTCTATGATACTCGTGCAAAAGAGATCGCTGAACAGAGCGGAGACCCCTTTGGCTTACCGAATCTACACTTGTCCAGGAAAAGCCAGGACTCCATGAAGATCAACGAGATCCAATCAGGCGCCATTATCATCGCTGGCAGTGGTATGTGTACCGGCGGCCGCATCAAGCATCATTTCAAGCATAATATCTGGCGCAAGGAGGCTCACGTGATGATCGTCGGGTTTCAGGCCAGAGGTACACTGGGACGCGCTCTTGTGGATGGCGCCAGGCACATTCGCTTATGGGGCGAGACCATACAGGTCAAGGCCCAGGTGCATACCATTGGTGGATTATCCGCACATGCGGATCAACAAGGTTTGATCGATTGGTACAATCACTTCGAGAAGCGGCCGCGTGTTGTGCTGGTGCATGGCGAGCCTGATACGATGAATACCTTGGCGCATAGGCTGAAGAGCGAATATCGTGTGGACGTTGTGCAGGCCAGCTTTCAGCAGAGGCTGACCCTTTGACTTGGGTCCGGAAACGTGGGATTAGCCTTGTGTCTTTAGGAAAATCCACTGCGATAACCCTAAGCAGAGCTGCCCATTCAGGAGGTAAGAATGAATTATCCTAAAAGCGGCAATAGGGCGCAAAAAGACGCGTAAGGGATTGGTGTACATGGTGAAATAAAAAAATTCGTGGTCACCTTTTGGGTGATGAGACATTTTTTATTTTGCAAGGTGCGCCAAGAGCGTGCGTAGACTTTTGTGATCCAACTGCGGTTTTTAGGATGAATGACGAACTAAGGGTCCGTCAGGAAATATCCGGTATAATTGGAAGGCCCAGGTTTGAACGGACTCGACAGCCCATCATAGCCGGAAGGAGTCTCAAAGGATAAACTCCTTGGTTTCACAAGCGGCCAATTCATGGACATGGCCTTTAAATCCAATTTTGATGGGTTTCGCGCCGCACGGTAACGCACGAACAATCACGGCGCGTCGAGTGATTTCCAGGTCCAGTGAATGACCTCGATAGTGCAACCGCAATCGCAAACGCCGCAATCCTTCTGGAAGAAGTGGGTTCACACAAAGCACATCATCCCGCATCTCAATCCCTGTAAAGCACCGTTGAATGAGATCCACGGTCCCCGCCATCGCGCCAAGGTGAATGCCCTCGCCGGTCGTTCCCCCTTGAATATCTGATATGTCCGATTCCAATGCCTCGGCAAATAATTTCCACGCCCCCTGACGGTTGGCCCTTGCCAGAACCCATGATTGGACGACCCGACTCAGAGTCGATCCGTGGGACGTGCGTTTCATGTAATAATCAATGTTCCTGGGAATCATATCGTCATCGAAGACATAGCCCAGTCGTTCAAATAAGGCGCTCAATTCTTCGGAGGAAAAAAGATAGAACAGCATCAGCACATCCGCCTGCTTTGAGACCTTATAACGATTCGGTGAATCTCCTTCTGCTTCCAAAATCCGATCGAGCCGCTGGATATCTCCGTACCGTTCCCGATAAGTTTCCCACTCGAATTCCTGCAAGCGGTTATAATCTTCAAACTGACTGATAATCCCGTCGTCGTGGAACACGATCCGCATGTTGCGACTGATTTTCTCCCAAACGTCGATCTCTTCCTGCCTCAAGTCGAGCTTGTCACAAAGGTGCTGCCGCCAGTCATCCGGTAACAGCTCGAGAATCTCGAGCGCCCGCCATAACACCCATACCGCCATAAGATTGGTATAGGCATTATTGTTCAGCGCAGGATGGCTGCGGGTGGATCCAAAGTTGTCGGGATAGGCATCATGGTATTCATCCGGCCCCATGACACCCAGGATCTCGTAGCGGTTCAGGTCAGAATTAAACGTCGCGATGGAGGCCAAAAAATGAGCAATATTCAGAAACATTTCCGCCCCATAGAAACAGAGAAACTCCATATCACCGGTTACCTGATAGTATTGCCAGATGTCATACGCGATGGCCGCATTGACATGCCGTTGCCGATGGCTATTGTCAGGAATCCAGCGCCCTGACCGGGGATTCAGGTGAAGCGCTTGGCTCTCCTCACGCCCAGTGCTCCCGCTTTGCCAAGGATACATGGCCCCCTGATAGCCGGCCTCTTGTGCGGCCCGTTGTGCCTCCGGGAGACGCCGGAACCGGTACATCAGCAAGGAGCGGGTAATTTCCGGCATTCTGAAATTCAGAAAGGGGAAAATAAAGATTTCATCCCAGAAAATGTGTCCCCGGTACGCTTCGCCATGCAAGCCTCGAGCTGGTGCCCCCACGTCAAGATCCATCGTATGCGGGGAACATACCTGCAAGAGATGAAAAATATGGAGCCGGAGTACCAGCGAGGCTTTTCGATTACCCTTGTGGGCTTCTTCCTCGAAATCCATGCCGAAGCGCTGCCACAGCTGATTCCAAGCCTCCGAGTGGGACCTCAGCAGTTCCGAAAACCTTGCGGCTCTCGATATGGCAGTTTGTGCTTCGAGCCCACATTCGGAAATCGCGTGGTCGCGAGAACTATATAGAGCCAGGACTTTTTCAATGGATATACTTTCTCCCTTTTTCAGATCGACTGCACCTTCCAGAGCCACATAGCCAGTCTCCTGGATTGTTCGCCAGTCCACTTTTAATGGCTGCCCCATTTGAAAAAGCCGGGTCGTGGCCGCTTCCGCCACACTGATCTTGGACTGCGTGGTTTGAACTTTGAGGAACAGGGACTTTTGGTCGAGGACTTCAGCTTCCAAACATTCCAAGTGCTGGTTGTTTAAATTCCGATAGCGTTCAACGCCGGCATTCGTCACCCGACCGTCCAACGCTGAATGGATGGTGACACAGCCTGACCAGTTTTCGGCTATTAAAGTCATTTCTAACGCAGCCACATGAGGCTCTCGCCTATGGACCAGACGGCGGCTGGTGAGAGTGGTCTGGCGCCCCTGGTCATCGCGAAACCGCACCGATCGCATGAGCACGCCTCTTTTCAGGTCCAACTCCTGCCGGTATGAGACAATGTCTGCCGTATGAAGACTGAACCAATGCCCATCATCGATCCGCACATTCAGCGGAAGCCAATTCGGCATGTTCACGAAATCTTCATTCTCGACCACACGACCAGCGATCTCAGTTCGCAGACGATTGTAGCAACCGGCTAGGTAGGTGCCAGGATAATGGATGTCATCGACCCTCGCCTCATGACCGGCCCCCCGGGTGGCAAAGTAGCCATTGCCAAGTGTGCAGAGGGATTCCCGGAGTTTTTCCTGCTCCGGCTGAAATGACTCGTAAATGAGCGACCATTCAGACCAATGTGTCACGTTTCCCTCTTCTGCATCACCGCGATCAGGGCTGTGAGAAACCCCTTTACTTCATCCGGATCCCTCAACCCGTACCTGGCCTCCGTCGACTGAGAAGCTTGAGCCACAAGGATTCCGATGCCACGCATTTTTACTGCGCGAAAGGCATCTTCATCAGTCTCATCGTCCCCGATATAAATGGGAACCGTATCCTCCCCTAGAGCAAGGGATTCCAGCAGCCATACCACTGCTTGTCCTTTATCCCAATCAACCGCAGGCCGCAATTCAAAGATTTTTTTTCCGCCTGTGATCCGAAGCTCGGGATGATGCTTCGCGACCGTCTCCACAATCCGCCTGACCTTTGGCACAAGCGGTTTCTCGACCAAACGAACATGAATAGCGATTCCAAATGCTTTATGTTCGACCTTCACACCGGTGATAGTACAAAGCTTCCGATCGAGTTCAATGCCGGCTGCTCGGAGGGCTGGCCAACTCTTGCGTCCCTCTTTGTGTTGCAGATGAAGGTTCCTCGGCCCAATAATATCGAAGCCATGGCTTCCAGCATAGACGACCGTGTCCAACCCAACCAACTCCTGGACATCTGACCGGTCCCGTCCACTGACTATCGCAATAGGACAATACTCACCGAGACGTTTGATCGTTTCTCTCATCCCTTCAGAAAGGGTGGCCAACTCAGGCCGGTCGACAATCGGGGTAAGGGTGCCGTCATAATCTAAAAATACCGCCAGCCGTTTCCCTGCAATCTTTTGCGCAAAGGCTTCCATATGCTCCAACACCGAGGGGATCTCCCGATCAACGTCTTTTCCTTCCGGGTTCTCTGTCGATTCAATGATCACCGTACTCAAATCGGAAACTTCCCAATCCGCTCCATGCTCTTGTGTAGTGTGCCCACCCGGTGAGATCGATTCGCTTCAATCACCAGACCGAAACCTCCTTTTCGTCCAGCCTTCACGCCGGACACGGCATCTTCTAACACGATGACTCGCTTGGGCTTGACTCCCAATCGTTTGGCGGCCTCAAGGAACATATCCGGATCCGGTTTTCCCTGAAAACCCAATCGCTCAATTTCGAGACCATCCACACGGACCTCGAACCAATTCGCGAGCCCCGCTTCCTCCAATACAGTCCGGCAGTTCTTACTGGATGACACCATGGCACATTTGAAGCCCTTGGATTTCGCCTTCCGTATGAAGGTCACCGCAGGTTCATACAAGTCTACTCCGTCGATATGAAGTTGCTCCAGAAAATATTTGTGGCACTTCCG
>CBDUWS010000132.1:0-5463 GCA_965370985.1 uncultured bacterium | reverse complement strand
GCTGACCCCCAACAACAATGCCCCAAAAGACATGGCCTTTGATCAGGTCAACTGGAATCGCGTACAGGGCGTCTTTAGCTGGATCACGATGGCACGAGGGTATAATGATACTCCTTGGGATTCCTTAGGCGGCCGGCCGGGATGGATGACCATTGAGGATGCCTACGTCAAACCCATTGATCCAGGTGTTTCCGAATTTCCCTCTGATACCGAAATCTTTTATATCGTGTTTGAAGGACAGCCATTAGATGCTCCAGCGCAATTTGCGGCGGCCTGGTTTGAGATGAAGGATGGAAAAGTAGATTCTATTATGCCAGTGGACAAAGATGTGATTGAACTGGATATGAATCAACGATTCGGATATTTTGAAATCTACCAACCTGAAGAAGGTTGGAGGCCTGGCAACTACCAAGTTAAAATCTTCTACGGCTCACCCGGACAAGCACTCCACGACATCAACATCATCGGCACCATGCAATTCACGATTAAATAAATCATCAAATTTGAAGTTAAACCTAGAAACCGGCTAGGCGCTTTCCTCCACCCATATCCACAAAGAGAAAAAATCACCGGGAAGGATTAGGTTCCGGAGCAGGAGAAAGGTGCTGAGCATCTGAGGGGCGGCGGGAGCGGAGGATTTCTTCTAGGTTTAGCAGGGCATCGCGGCCGGAATTGGTTTCAAAACCTTTGGAGAGGCTGGTATCAGCGTAGGTATGTCCCTGTTGTTGGGTGGCACTTTGACTGAGACTGCCTGACCAGGGGCGCGGATCTTTCGAGCCATGTTTCCGGCTCCATGCTGCAAGACACGCTTTGGCGATGATTTTGTTGAGTGGGGCGGGATTGTAGAGCATCTTTTTGATGTTCCATGGCGTGAGGCTCAGCGGATTGTAGCCATTCGACAAATAACCTTCCGACAACAGGCGTTCTTCCAGATCCGTATTGGGCTGGATTCCTAAGAAGAACATGAGGGGAAAGACGCGATCTTCTCCTAAGATTGAAGCCACCATTTTATACGATTCAATACTTTGAAGGAGCGTCTCCTCAGTTTCATCCGGTGAATTCAGCGAGTAATTCAGAATCACCCTTCCCTTAAACCCAGCTTCCTTAAGATGCCGGCACCCATCATAGAGATGTTCCAGCTTGAATCCCATGTGCAAGCTATTCAGCACTTTTTGCGACCCCGCCGTGACCGCCACTTCCAAATCCCCAACTCCTGATTGCACCATCAGCCTTGCCATTGACGCATTAATTAAGGAGGTACGGATATACCCGGACCATTCAATGTCTAATTTTTCTGATATGATCCGCTCTAATATTTCGGTGCATTGCGGATAGGCCTCTTTCCCGGTGATAAATTGCGCGTCCGTAAACCAGAACCGCCGCGCGCCCCATTGATGGTAATACTGAGCGATATCCTGCACGACATTTCTCGCAGGACGATACCGAACGCGCTTCCCTTCAATATAGGGATAGAGACAAAAGGCACAGTCATACGGGCAGCCGCGTTTGCTTTGCACCCCAATACATTCGCCGATGTATTCGGTGTATTGGGGAAAAATCGAGGTCAGATAAGGAATGTCGACCGACAAGGAATCCAACAAGGCCGGGGTAGGTTTCGTCCCTTTGGTCACTCGCCCCTGTTCTCGAATGATAAACCGTTCCTCACTCAGCGATTCACCATTTAACACTTTCAGAATGGCATCTTCGCCCTCGCCTAAGATCCCGATGATGCCTTCAGGAAGTTTCTCCATCAATTGATCTGCAAACGCCGTAAATGCTCCCCCCCCGATCATCATTCTGGCCGAAGGAAATTCTTTTTGAATCAACCAGGGATACGAAAGATTGCTTCGAATGTCCGTGTAATACCGGTACAGGTTGCGAAGCCCCTGAAACGAGGCGACGACACGTTTGAACGGGTTGCTGGCATAGTAGAAATTGAAGGCATGTTCGAGGGACGCATCCCCCTCATGCGGGGAAAAGATTTGAATGTCCCGCCACGAAAAGCACACCAACTCCGGCTGGAAAGCCGTGGTGGCTTCGCGCAGTTTGTTTTGACGTTGATTGGGCGGGAAGAGAGAGAGATCTAGGATTTGCTGGCGAACATCGGGGCGACGCCGATGGATAAAATCGGCCAGGTAGGTAATCCCCGTCGGATACACCTTTTTGCAAGGCAGAAAGACATACAGAACTGAATTCATGGCGTTATTTCACCGCTACATGAATCGCGACGATACCGCCGGTTAAATTATCGTAGTCCACTGTCCCAAAGCCCGCATCTTTGAGCAAGACACACAACCGTTGTTGATCGGGAAAATTCCTGATCGAGGCCGGCAAATATTCATACACACCCGTGCCATCCCTTGCCACCACCGTGCCGATCCAGGGCAACAGATGAAAGGAATACCAATCATAAAGTTTGCGAAAGCCAGCCGAGACCGGTCTGGAAAATTCCAAACAGACAAACCGTCCACCAGGTTTTAACACCCGACAAATTTCATTAAGGGCTTGAGGTAGATTGCCCACATTGCGAATACAAAACCCGGCGGTCACGGTATCAAAAGACTGGTCCGGAAAGGTAAGATGCTCCGCGTTCATCTGTAGGCAGGTAATCCGGCTCGCCAATTTTTGAGAACGAACCTTCTTTTGACCTACCCGCAGCATGGCAACATTCAAATCGGCCGCGATGATTTTTGACGAAAACTGTAGATGGCGATCCAATAAAATAGCCAGGTCACAGGTACCCGCACCCAAATCTAACGCCTGCGTGTTCGGATGATTGGGAATGTGGGCAATGGCCTTGCGTTTCCAGGAATGATGCAGACCAAAACTTAACAGGGAATTGTTTAAATCATAAAAACGAGCGATCGCCGTAAACATCCGCTGAACGGCCTGCTCCCTCGCTGGTCCGGTCCAAGTCGAGGCAGTTTTTCCTGGGATTTGAGAGTTTTCCATGGTAGGAACCATCCACAGGAGGTAGCACCCGTTCTCGCATTTTGTCAAATGGGCATGTTGACTACCAGAGCCAAATTTGCTCATGGCAAAAGTAAATATGCAACAGCCCCCAAGTGAAACGAGGGCATCAGACCCATGCGCAAAAACTCAAAAGGGCAGGATGTTTAAATAAATAAGGTGGTTTCGGCACCGGCACAGGCCGCTAGAATGGCAGGGAGTCCCATCACTTCGTCGACGCCGTCATTCACAGCTTGGGCATCCACACCCATATATTCCAGACCAGCACTGCAGGCCACGAGTTTGAACTGCCCAACTTGTTTAGCTTCCTTGAACATGTCTGAAATCAACGGGACCTTCCGTTCCCGAATCAAACGAGCCACTTCAGGAGCCTGGGCGGCATATTCTGGAGGAAAATCTAAATCGTTCAACCGTCCTTCGGCTAACTTCTTAATGGTCCAAAAAAGCAACACCACAATCACGTCCTTGCCCATGGCAGCAGCGGTAAGCCCCAGAGTAGCCACTTGATGCAGTTTATCGTAGGTTGCATTGTGAGCGTAAATGACGAACCGCGCCTTCGACGCATCATTGCCTAACGATTCTGTTCTCACGAACGTGATGGCTCCAATTTTTGAATTCTCAATGACCTAAACAGGCTCATAGCCTGCTCCTCCCACCGCATGACTTACCGCTTCATTGGACGAATTAACGCTGGTGGTTTTCGTCGTATGAGCGTCCAGTCTTCTTCTTCATACAACAAACAACATTTGAGACGACCACAGACCCCGATACGATGACTATCCATGTTGCTCATCGGGCCGTCTCCACGACCTCGAGGATACACCGGCTTGAAATCCGTTAAAAAACTCGAGCAACACAACACCAATCCGCAGGTATCAACTCCACTGAGACGCCCGGATTCCTCCCGCGAGGATATTTGCCGCATTTCGATTCGGCATCCAAATCGCCGAGCTAAATCTTTAACCAGTTGCCGGAAGTCGATACGGTCATCGGCGGTGTAGGTAAAGGTCAACGATCGCCGTAAAAAGGAACCAAAGACTTCAACCAATTTCATCTTTAGACCTAAGGTGGCAATCAATTCCAAGCAAAAATCATGGCCTTCTTGCGCCAACCGCTGTTGACGGACAACGCCACGTTCGTCCTCTTCATTCGCCTTGCGAATAATTGTCCGCATAGCTCGCATCGGTGGGGAAAAGGGTAAATGTTGTGGAGGGAGATAGACCTTTCCAAAAGTATGATCACCATCTAAATCCAACAGAACCCAATCTCCGATTTTCACCGAAGGATCGTCTGTTCGAGTTTTCTTCACCTCTCCGAGATCCCGAACTTTGACGCCGACCACAATTATCTGGTCGGGATATGTTTCTTTGTTTTCAGTTTCGGGTGCCATAACAGATGTTCCCAGGATGAATAGTTGCTTGTTCTCTCAATGAGACTCAATCATACCGAACTTCAGTCAGGAGGCCAAGATATCGGTGACAGGGAAAGCAAAAACGGGCTAATTAGCTGATTGTGCCCACAATGCTCTCATGCCCCTGCATTTCGTAAAAATGCCGGAGCCTCGTGATCTAATTGAAAGAGTGCCACCGGAGCCAATTGGTCGGAAAGGTGGCGAATGGTGGTTTCTCCTTGAGTACCAGGTTGAAACACATCAAACGCCTGACCGTGATGATAACGACATCCAAACGGTTCCAAATCTTGTTTGAGACTATCCGGTGGATCCCAATGGGCTGTCAGTAAGGCCGTGCGAGCCGGATTACGCCCACTGAACATAAACGACAAATGATCGGGATACCAATCCGCTCCCCCGGTAGCATAAGAGACAAACTGTTTGGCTTGAGCCGTTTGGCACAATTCCGAGAGATAGCCATTCGTGAGAAATCCGTTTTCTCCCACATCGAGCCACTGTCCGGGCGGAGAGAGACAGGCATAGGCCGCATAACTTCGGACTTCTTTGAGTTGCTGCTGTGAGGCAAAGACCAGCTGAATGGGGCCGTACTTCGCTACTAATTTTTTCATGACCTGATTCTGGAGTGCGGACCGCCCATCGTTGGTGGGGCCACTATCGGCATGAACCAGCACATTCCGACCACGGTCCGCAATTAAATAACAATTTCGAGGCAGTTCCACATCGCAAGGATCTTCCCCATAGAACGGGACTGACACGATCTCCGCCTCGCCGACCCGCCAGGATTCTCCATGTGCCAATTCTTTAACCTGCGTAAACCCCAGTTCCCTGAGCAACGAAAGATAATCATAATGAAAGACGTGGCGATTGCGGCGGCTGGGTACAATAATCGGCACATCTTTCGGTAAATGGTAGAGGGTGCGGGGATCGACATGATCGTCATGGTCATGGGTTAAGAACACGGCCGAAGGCCGGGGAAGCAAGCTGCCCCACAGGGACGGCACCGGCGACTCGGCAAACCACGGCATGAGCCATGGATCGAACCAAAGAAAATTTTCCTGGTGACGATACATCAGAGCGGCATG
>CBDUWS010000131.1:0-5465 GCA_965370985.1 uncultured bacterium | reverse complement strand
CATGGTTTGAATCGTTTGAGGACCAATAGCCGGCAAATCAAACCGCAAATCTTGATGGGGCTTTGTCCGCTTAATCACCACCACTCCCTTGCCTCCTAGCTTGCCGCCTCGAGTAATAGCCTCATCCGTCCCTTCGACAGCTTCAACCGATACAATCACTCGATTTTTGACCACCACACATTGCCCAATATCCAACGCTCCTAATGTTTCCAGCGTCTCCCATCCAAACTGAATATCTTCCACTTCTTTTTTGCTGGGCTTCTTCGATGTCAAGCACCCTTCCTCGGCTAAAATATCTTGTAGCCCAAACGTCGAGTCCAGAATTTCAATTCCTTCCCGCTCCAACTCTCCAGCGACAGCGCGAAGAATGGCATCATCTTTCCAGTGTTTCAGGCGGCTAAAAATAGCCAATGCTCGGAGGTCAGGACGGAGGGTGGTAAACACATTGGTCTTTTTAATTCCGCCTAGCATGACCGCTTGGCCAACGCCATCTTGCTTTAACGCTGCCAGCGCTTTACCAAATTGTCCAATTTTAAGCCAATGAATATGTTCGACGTAGGATTCAAGTTCAGGAAGAGTAGTACCCACATGGGCAATGGCTGAAACCGTAAACCCTAATCGACGAACATTATCGGCAAAAATGATGGGGAAACGCCCATCTCCTGCAATCAATCCAATGCATTTACCATCCTCAGATTGTTTCACAGAAGGTACTCACATGACCTATCAATTCACTACTCTTCATCGTCATCTAACTCTCGAGAAGAGACTTGGCATATTCCTCGACTGGTACTTTCAAGAAAGGTCAGCAAACTCAAGACATCGGTACTCTCTCCATATTCATTTCTCGCCAACTTAATGGCCTCCTGGAGACGATGTCCTTGCCGAAATAACAGCTCAAAGGCGGCCTTCAGAGTCGCCATTCGCACAGCCGAAAATCCATGGCGCCGTAACGCAATCGTATTCAGCCCAAACATCTGCGCCCGATATCCTCCGGCGGCCCGAACGAACGGAGGCACATCTCGGCCCAACGCCGAACAGCCGCCAACCATAGCATATTCCCCAATCCTGACATATTGATGCACACCCACTAATCCTCCAATCACAACCGAATTCCCCACCGAAACATGTCCAGCTAAATTTGCAGCATTCGCCATCACAATATGATTGCCAAGTTCACAATCATGCGCCACATGGGTATAGGCCATCAAAAAATTATGATGTCCAATCCGTGTGATTCCGTTCCCAAACGCTGTGCCGCGGTTAATCGTTACATTTTCCCGAATAATATTATGATCCCCGATACAGACTTTCGTAGGTTCATCTTTATATTGCAAATGCTGGGGTGGGGTACCAATCGATACAAAGGGGAAAATCCGACAACATCGGCCAATTTCCGTATGGCCTTCAATGCACACGTGGGGCAACAACTCGGTTTGGTCACCTATCGTGACATGTTCACCAATCACACAATAAGGGCCAATAACCACATCTTCTCCAACGTTCGCTTTCGGATGCACAATCGCTGAAGGATGAATATTCATAACAATCTCATTCATGCATGTAAAAGATTGGCAAATCCAGGAATGTCAGAATTTGCTAAATATGGCCTTATGCCCTTCCAAGCTATATCCTCTCTTCATCTTTTACCATAGCCGTCATCTCTGCTTCACACACTAAGGATGAGTCGACAGAAATGCGCCCAGCCATTTTCCAGAACGGGCCTTTTCTTCGAACAATTTGAACTTCCACACGCAATTGATCGCCCGGAATAACCGGGCGACGGAATTTCGCTTTTTCAATGCCGGTGAGAAAAACCGTAGGACGGCCTTTTCCTGAGGCCGTTTTTCTGGCCAACAGACCACCAACTTGTGCCATCACCTCTAAAAGCAAAACCCCTGGCATAATTGGCTGCCCAGGAAAATGTCCCTGAAAAAATGGTTCATTGGCCGTGACATTTTTGATTCCCACAATCCGCTTCGCTTCCTCTAGCTCAATAATCCGATCAACCAACAAGAAAGGATACCTATGTGGAAGTAACGCTTGGATATCGAGGATATTTAGCTCTTCTTGAGCCATACGGGTTTCTCCTTCTTCCTTAGCTTTTCATCGATTCACGGCAGCAATACGATTATACCCAAAAATTTTTGCAAGATCTTATGGGTCTCAAGATTCATCACTCATCTGATTCAGCGTCTGAATGACATCAGTCGAAATATCCCAACTCTCCTGATAAAACAACGTACCGGAGTTAGGTCCATGTTCCAAGACCAATCCTAAATTTCGATCACTCGCAATCTGAGCAACAACCTCCCCCACTTCACGGCGAAATTCAGCTTGTAACTCTTGCTGTTTTTCTTGGACTTCACGATTCAAATCGGCAACTTTTTGTTGATAGGCTGCCATTTTTTGACGAAATTGCTCTTCCTTTAATTGCCTAGCTGATTGGCTGAGAACCGTCATTTGTGCCCGCAATGCATCTTCCAAATTACGCAGTTCTTTCTGATCCAATTCCACCAACACTTGCCGATCCTTCATAAAGGCGTTGAGAGTATCAGATAGCTGCTGTCCTTTGACCGTCTCTTGTAAAATTCGTTGAGGATCCACAACTCCGATGACAAGTGCTGCATGAAGTTCACCATTCACCGGGGCACAACTCCAACTCCCGATACTGAGGAAAAGCAACATGATGATGTGCCCAACCCCTCGCCTCAATACCTCGTCCATTTGCCTATCGCCTAACCTATCGCGTCGCATGCCTTCTCATTTCTGTATTCTTAAACACGGCTAAAAAACTGATCCAACGGAAAATTCAAATACCCAATCTCTGTCCTTCGATGGCCCATCTAAAGGACGACCAAACGCAGCCCGAAGAGGCCCAAAGGGCGACAACCATCTCACTTCCACACCTGCAGCCGCTCGAAGATCCAAATCCAAGCTATCTCTCTCGTCAAATCCCTTTCCATAGTCAAAGAAAAGGACGCCGTTCAACTTGGCATCGGGCAACAACGGAAAAATTAAATCATTATTCATAATTAATTGTTTATTGCCCCCTTCAGGATCGTTACCATCGGTCACTGGCCCGGCACGGCCGAATTTAAATCCCCGCACGGTATTAATGCCTCCCACGTAAAAAAATTCAGAAATAGGGAAATCCTCCCCATTAAATCCCGATCCGTATCCAATCCGCCCACGAATGGCATGACGAAAATCCCAAAACGGTAGTGGCGTATATCTCAAGGCATCGAAGGACACACTATAAAAATTATTTGACCCCCCAAGAACATCTGTCCCAAAACTCGTGCGGACACCGATTCGTGCTCCCCTTCTAGGATCTAAGAAAAAATCTCGTGAATCTCGAAACAGGCTGGCACGAAATCCGGTCGTGGATTGAGTGCCTTTCTGATCTTGAATGATATCGTTGGCATCATCATCCACATCATGAATCTTGATTTTTTCACCTACAAAGGTAAAGGTTCCCGTCAGGAATTCCGAGAACCCGCGACCAAACGTCAGATTCGCACCCTTCCTGTTTTGGCGGTAAGTCAAGAAATTGGTTTGCGAGCTAAACACATCGGTTTGAAACGAGGTTAACGTATCAAAAATGGCCGGATTGCGAAAGGTAAGAGTTCCAATGGTTCGCCGCCCTCCGACCTGCCCACGGACCCGGACCATATAACCGCGCCCTAAAAAATTCCCCTCTGTAATATCCGCAATGAGTGTGAACTGATCCAACGTGCTAAAGCCGCCACCAATACTAAAGGATCCCGTTGGCTTTTCTTTGACTTTGACATCTAAGTCCACTTCTCCAGGAGAAATTTGTTTGGGCAAAATTTCGACGGTTTCAAAAAAGTTCAAGTTATTCAGACGTTCAAAGCTTCGCTTAATGGAAGGAGAATCGATCATGTCTCGTTCATCCAAACGCAATTCTCGCCGAATGACATTGTCACGGGTTTTATTATTCCCCGTAATGCGAATATCTTTAATTCGCACCATTTCCCCCTCATCAATAACAAAAATAATCCGGGCACTTCGGGTTGCTGGATCAGGTTCAATCGACGGAATTACATCAGTAAAAGCATACCCTTGGCTCCCATAAAGATCCGTCAAGCGGGTAATTTCGTCTCGGATCTTGGCACGTTGGAATACCTCACCGGATTGAACAGCAAGCCCTTCTTGTAATTCCTCTTCAGAAAATAGGATATTCCCCTGGTATTGAACCTGACTCAGAATATAAGGCTCTCCCTCTACAATGGGGAAAACAAGCGTAAACCATTTCTTCGCTTCATCTAACTCTATGCGAGGCATGCCCACCTGGATATCTAAATACCCTTTATTCATATAGATTTCCTTGATCCGCTCAACATCATTCGGAACTTCATCTCGTCGCAAAACACCGGCATCCGAGAAGAGAGACCAGGGCCAGGAATATTCTTGGTTGGCCATTAACTTTGTCAATTCTTTTTCCTTCAGGACGTTTTGACCTTCAAATATTATGGTTTGGATATAGGCTTGCTCCCCTTCTTCGATATAATAGGTCAAGCGAGCCTGGCCCTCCTCAACCAAATCGACAATCGGAATGATTTGGACATCGTAGTACCCTTTTTCCTGGTATAATTTCCGGAAATGCTCGACCGAAACTTTCACTTGCTCCTGATCAAGAAATGTCTGATTTCTAATGGTATTTTTCTCCCCAAGATTCTCATCAGATAATTCGTCGTTTCCGTCATACACCACCTCGACAGTAAAGGGTTTTTCTTTTACCCGAAAAGCCACAACTATTCCATCCGTAGCCACATCGGTTGACACATCCACTTCTTCAAAAAACCCCATACTATAGATTTTCTGAATTTGCTGACGAACCTGTTCATTGGAAAATGGGTCACCTACTTGAATCGACAACTGGCCGACAATCGCCTGAGTTTCAATATGACGATTCCCTTCTACCTCAATATGTTGAATTCGATTTCCTGAGAGCTGTGCCCATAAGAGCCCCTCAAAAGCCAAGAACACAATCAGAATAGAACCAAAAACTCTGGGAATCATGGACATAAGCTAGTGAAAGAGATCATGATTCCATTGTCTTGAAATAGAATCATCTAACCCAGAGACGTGTCGAAGCATAAACCGCTTCAGATAAAGTTGGGAATCGCGAAACAAGAATGTCCAGAAGAGGCAATAAGGGATCAGCAAGAGACGTACCGGTTTTCTTGAATGGATCCCCTAACGTGGAATTGTAACGATTGCGATAAACGTGGGGGGGAACCCCATCCAGCGGTCGGGAATTCTGTGAAAAAATGCTGGGGAATTATATTCATGAAACCGATTCCTTGTAAAGCTAATCCAACCAAACACATCAGTTGTGTATTATGATTTATGAGACCAGCACACGATACAACTTGACAACTTTTTTCACCTTCTCCTAGTATCGAAAAGGGTTATACGTTAAGAAAGCCAATCGCCTG
>CBDUWS010000130.1:0-5605 GCA_965370985.1 uncultured bacterium | reverse complement strand
TTAGGTTTAAATGAGGTACAATTATGCAGACAGTTTCCAATCCGGTGATTCCAGGAAAATCCTCGGTTCGGCAAACGAGTTCCCATTTTTCGACTTTGGTCGTGGAAAAGACGACAGATAACCAGAAACGGATGAGGCAAGAACAGATGGAACCCACTCCAGCTGCCATAGCAGAAAGCCATCCGAAAATTGTCATTAAGGACATGAACTTTTTTTATGGGACCGTTCAAGCTCTGACCAACGTTAGTATGCCGATTCTTGCCCATCGGATCACGGCTTTCATCGGGCCTTCGGGCTGTGGTAAATCTACGCTGCTTCGGTGTTTGAATCGACTGAATGATTTGGTGGATGGGACAAGAATTGAAGGGAAAATTCTTCTAGAAGGGAATGATATTTATGATCCCGATGTTGATGTGACCGATCTTCGAACTCGTATTGGGATGGTGTTTCAGAAGATCAATCCTTTTCCCAAATCTATTTGGCAAAATGTGGCGTTTGGGCCTCAATTGCAGAACGTGCGAAAGCGGGCGATGTTGGATGAAGTTGTTGAAACAAGTCTACGAGGCGCGGGCCTTTGGGAAGAAGTGAAAGACCGATTACATGCCAGTGCCTTGAGTCTCTCGGGTGGGCAACAGCAGCGGTTGTGTATTGCCAGGGCCTTAGCTGTCAATCCGGATGTGCTATTAATGGATGAACCCTGTTCTGCACTCGATCCGATTTCGACCGGACGTATCGAAGAACTACTCTATACCCTCAAAGAACGATTGACCATCGTGATTGTGACTCATAATATGCAGCAAGCCGCACGAGTCTCTGATTTAACGGGATTCTTTTTGCTGGGTGAACTCATTGAATACGATGATACGAAAACCATCTTTACCAATCCTTCCGATCGTCGCACAGAAGATTATATCACCGGTCGATTCGGCTGATCGTGTGGGAACAGGAATCCGCCATGACTATCCAACGACGGTTTGACGAAGAATTAGCGGATCTTAAGCAACAAATATTGCGAATGGGATCGTTGGTGGAAGGCCAGATCCGGCAGGCGCTCCAAGCGTTGATTGATCGTGACGACGATCTGGCAACACAAGTGATAGAAAATGATCGTCAGGTCAATACGATGGATGTGGCCGTGGATGAGGCCTGTCTCGAACTATTGGCCTTACAGCAACCCGCCGCACGGGATCTTCGCTTTATTACGACGGCGATGAAAATTTCTACGGAATTAGAACGGATGAGCGACTTAGCCGAAAATATCTGTGAGCGAGCCATTGAGCTGCATGAAGAACCTCAATTGAAACCCTATATCGATATTCCCTTGATGGCGGAGCATGCCACGAAAATGGTTGGTGAAGCGCTCGATGCGTTTGTGCGGGGTGATTCCGTGCTGGCGCGAAAAGTTCTGGATGAAGATGATTATATTGATAACCTCAATGAGCAAATTTTTCGTGAATTACTTTCGTTTATGATGGAAAACCCCAAGACGATTTCTCGAGCCATTCGCTTATCTTTTATTTCCAAGTACATTGAACGTATCGCCGATCACGCCACCAATGTGGCCGAACTGGTTGTCTATATGGTGGAAGGAAAAATCATCCGCCATATGACCTCTCCCTAAGTTCCCCCATTCTTCAGGTTTGTCTTGCCAGGCTTAGGGGTCAGACTCGAATTGAATTTTTCCGTTGAAATTATGTTTATGGGGGCAATTTTAATTCAAGTCTGACCTCTAATTAATTCTATGGTTGGTGTAGATTGTATGTTTGCAAATATAAAAGTTGAATTTAGGTTTTATAAAGTATATATTTATAAATGCTCATATTGATATGGGCGGTTGGATGTGATGATCAAACGACAATTACGTCAAGCAGTTCTGGATGCCTTGCAAGGATTTCCCGTGGTATTCGTCAACGGACCCAGGCAGGCTGGAAAGAGTACGCTTGTCCAGAGCCTTGCCGCCAAAAAATGGCCTGCCGAATACGTCACGTTTGACGAGGCCACTATGCTGGGGGCGGCAGAAGCCAACCCCGAAAGTTTTTTGCGCGCATATGAAGGGCGTCTGATTCTTGATGAAGTGCAGATGGTTCCCGATCTGTTTCGTGTTCTCAAAATACTGGCTGATGAAGCCAGGCTGGCCGACAAGGATACTGCCAACGGTCGTTATCTTCTGACAGGATCGGCCAATATCATGGCGCTGCCCAAACTTTCAGATGCCCTCGTTGGCCGAATGAGCGTACTCACCCTCTATCCGTTGTCGGCGCTGGAGGTTAGCGGCGGGAAAGGTGGCTTCCTTTCTTGCCTAAGCCGTAATGGCTTTCGATCCGCCACGATGAAAAGGAAGACAGATCTGGTGGATGTTTTGAAACGGGCGACCTTTCCGGAAATTACGGATCAGGATGATGCTCGTCGCAGACAATGGTTTGAAAGTTATATCACGACTATCTTGCAACGAGATGTACGCCAGATTGCCGACATCGCCAAGCTGGGGGTACTCCCGAATCTGTTACGGATATTGGCAAGCAGGGCTGGAGGGCTTGTGAACGAAGCGGATATTGCCCGTTCCATCGGTCAAAATGCGGTGACGGCCAAGAATTATCGGGTGCTCTTGCAAATGATGTTTCTGACTTTTGATGTCAGGCCATGGTTCAGAAATATCGGCAAGCGGTTGGTCAAGTCCGGAAAAGGGTATATCATTGATACTGCCTTGCTCTGTCATCTTCAACAGATCAACCTTGACAAGGTTGCCATTCATGATCCCCATGTCTTCGGGCATATCCTGGAAAACTTCGTAGCCAGTGAACTGTTGAAGCAGTTGGCTTCATCAGAGGAATTGGCAGACTTGTATCATTTCAGAACAAGCGATGGAAAAGAAGTGGATTTTGTCTTGGAGCATCCTAATGGCACGCTGTCGGGCATCGAGGTCAAAGCCAGAGATGCGGTCTCAGAGACGGACTTTCACGGTCTGAAAGAGTTGCATCGACAAACCGACAATGATTTTATTTGCGGGATTGTGCTGTATCGGGGTCAAAAAACCATCCCATTTGGTGATCGTTTGTGGGCCGTCCCGGTTGATGCAATGTGGGTGTAATTGTAGAGAACGCTTCAGAAAGTTTGAGGAGGGCATCATGCCCGGCTATGGTTAATGTATGGATAAAAGTATGAAGCAAACCAAGTTGAAACAGACATCTTCTGGGCGCGGAGTGTGTACCAGCATTACCCCGGATACCTCTATGCACATGCTGTCGCAGCACGAAGCGGAGAAGCTTTGTGATACCAGCCAGGGCGGCCTTCATGAACTGTTTAGAAACAGCGCCTTGGCCGTCCTGACCAGTGGGAATGATACGGACGATACCAAAGCATTTTTTGCTCGCTATGCTGATTTTGACATTGCCTTGGAGCAACGTGATCGGGGGGTAAAACTGGAACTCATCAATGCTCCCACCAGTGCATTTGTCGATGGGGAAATCATTCAAGGGGTCAAAGAACATCTCTTTTCCGTGTTACGTGACATCATCTATGTCCACAACGAAATCCAGCACAATGAAAAATTTGATTTAACAACATCCAATGGGATCACCAACGCGATTTTTCATATTTTACGCAATGCTGAAATCATTCACTCTGTTGAGGATCCACATCTGGTGGTGTGCTGGGGAGGCCATTCGATCAGCGAGGTCGAATATCGTTACACGAAAGAAGTAGGGCATCAACTGGGCTTGCGCTCCATGGATATTTGTACGGGCTGTGGGCCAGGGGCCATGAAGGGACCGATGAAAGGGGCGACCATTGCTCATGCCAAACAACGTATTAAAAATGGCCGATATTTAGGCATAACTGAACCGGGCATCATAGTGGCGGAAGCCCCGAACCCCATTGTGAATGAACTGGTGATTATGCCGGACATCGAAAAACGTCTTGAAGCGTTCGTTCGGGTCGGACACGGGTTTTTTGTGTTTCCCGGTGGAGCGGGGACGTTGGAAGAAATTCTCTATTTGCTAGGCGTTCTGCTTCATCCAGACAATGAAGAAGTGCCCTTTCCCCTTATTTTTACGGGACCTAGGGGGAGTGCGGACTATTTTGAAACGATTGATACCTTTATCAAGAAAACCCTAGGACCTAAAGCCGCGCAACGGTATCAAATCATCATCGATGATCCTCAACGTGGAGCCTATGAAATGACGACAGGCATACAACGTGTACGGGAATTCCGTAAGCACACCCATGATGCCTTCTATTATAACTGGCACCTGACCATCGATCATGAATTTCAACAACCGTTTGAGCCGACTCATGAGTCGATGGGGCAATTGGACCTTCATGCCGACCAACCCATCCATATGTTGGCCGCGAATTTACGTCGTGCCTTTTCAGGTATCGTGGCAGGCCATGTGAAGCCTCATGCGCTCAATGCCATTGAAAAATATGGGCCATTCAAAATTCACGGTGACGCCACGATTATGAAATTGATGGATGAACTTCTTCAATCTTTCATCAAACAACACCGCATGAAAATAGATCAAGATAACTTCAAGCCGTGCTATGAAATCATCGCCTAGCAGTCGTATTTGTAGAAATCTCCCCTTTATCCCACAGTCAGTGGGAGTATTAGTGTAAGGCACGGTATGCCAAGAACCCATTAGAGCCTGGTCGTCATACCCGCAGTTTGTGGCGGGTATCCATCTTCATGATCGGGGAGACGGGAAAAGAGCCGCCGGATGGATTCCCGCCAAAGCCTTGCGGGAATGACCGAAAAGGGGAACGAGAACGTTCTCGCTTTTTATTGTTTTCCAATGTCGTGATACACTGTCGGAGAGATCAAATCTTGCATTTACATCGTATTTGAGCTTGTGTGGTTTGAAATCATAGTGGCCTAGACAATGTCATAAAAATTGATCCTGAAACTCTCTCATCCTTAGGCAAAGCCATTCTACTTCCTTAAGGAAAAAGAGGGTTATTCTTTGCAAAGTCGCCACCCCTTCTTTTTGACATCTTGCCCATTCCCGTCAAGTCGTTCTACCAGACCTTCCCGGTGGAGGAACTTCAGCATCTCCTCGCAGGTGTGATCTAATTCCACGCTTCCCATGCTATGTAAGCCAGCCCGACGAGCCACTTCCTCCTGGAGAATCCCATTTCCCTCAGGTCCTGCGTCCGGATGACTACGCAGGACTTCTAAAACATGGTCCTTTAATTGGTTTATGAGCTCTGTACCACGTTGATGAAGATTCATCGCACCCCCTCTCACTAGATCGTTGTCTATTAGGAGCGTATGCGTTGGCAAGAGAGTCTAGCTTGACCCATGCCCCTGGTAATTAGGTAGATATCTGATTGCAGAAGATACGACACAGCCTACTGATTCGTTCATGACGATAGAATGTGGTGAACCGGTAAATACGAAAACCATGCAACTGCCAGTACACCTCGCCGTATCCGAATACCATAGGGTCCCGAATGTGGGACCCCTAGGAGCCGGCCGGACTTAGGACGAATCGGCTACAAAAGTGTCTCAGCGGTCCATATTTCGCCACTTCCTTGGCCCATAGTTCCACTATGGGCCGGCGAAATCGTCAAAATCTGTTCTCGCTCAGCCGCTTTTTCGCTCTCGATT
>CBDUWS010000129.1:0-5632 GCA_965370985.1 uncultured bacterium | reverse complement strand
TCGAGGAAGCCTTTCAACGGAATCCGGAAATTCAAGCAACCAAACACCGCTGGGAAGCCGTGAAAGCGACCGTTTCCCAAGTCCAATCCCTGCCTGATCCCGTCGTGAGTTTCGCCTACCGCGGTCCTGACATCATGAGAGAGGGCAGATTCCAAGTTCAACAACAGTTTCCGTATCCAGGAAAGCTAGGCTTAAAGGGAGAAGTCGCTTCCAAAGCCGCCGATCAAGTCAACAAGGCTTACAGGGCCATTCAACTTCGGGTCATTGCCCAGTTGAAGGTCGCCTATTTCAACCTTCATTTCATTCATGAATCCATTGAGGTGGTGAACAAGAATCTCATGATTCTCAAAGAGTTGGAGAAAACCGCAGAAGTCCGCTATCAGGTGGGCAAGGGGATTCAGCAAGATGTCTTCCGGGCGCAAGTCGAGCTTTCAAGAGAAATGGAGCGGTTGACCAGCTTGGAGCAGGAACAACACAGTATCACGGCGGAGCTCAATCGGATCCTCAATCGACCGCCGACCACGCCTCTTGGTAAACCCGAAGAAACGACCCTGACGCCTTTACCGTATAGCCTTGAAGAACTCACCAACCTGGTCAAGCAACAGTCCCCGCTCCTTCAAGTCCAGGCGCATGGCATTCAAAAAAGTCAATCATCCCTGGCTTTAGCCCAACGAGAATATTACCCGGACTTTATTGTCAGCCTCGGAGTCATGCAGTCATTTCTCTCTGGTGACCAAACCGATGCGTTTGGCATGTTCGGAATAAAGGTACCGCTCTATTATTCCACGAAACAACGCTATGGAGAAAAAGAAGCGCTTGCGAACTTGGAAGGCGCACGGAAGAACTATGATGCGGTGTTACAAGACGCCTTATTTCGGATGAAGGACAATTTTGTCCGGGTCCAACGAGCCGCACGCCTGGTGAAACTGATTGGAGGAGCCATTATTCCTCAAGCGTCGTTGGCCCTTGAATCATCAATGGCCGGGTATGGGGTCGGAAAAGTTGACTTTCTGACCATGCTCGACAATGTCCTCAACCTGCAGCAAGACGAGTTAGACCTGCACCGCCAAACAACCGACCACGAAATTGCCATAGCCAAGATTGAAGAGGTGATTGGGCAACCTTTGCACGGACAAGCTGTCACGAGGGATTAAACTCATGAAACCACCACACTCATTCATTCCGAACCAAAAAGGCCTTAGCCTATTGAGATGGGTTGGATTCCTGGCGGTGATTTTGGCCGTGGGAGTTGGTGCGTACTGGTGGTTTATGGTGAGGACGCCAACACTCATGCATCCGACACAAACCTCAATGTCATCGCCTATACCCGCTCAGAGCAAGAGCGTGATGGTCAGTCCTCAAATGCAACAAATGATTGGGGTCAAGACTGAACCCGCCACGATTAGAGACCTGACTCACACGATCCGCACCGTGGGCCAGGTCGAAGTCGACGAACGACGACTGACCCACATGCACACGAAATTAGAGGGATGGGTGCAGGAACTGTACGTGAAGTTTACTGGTGAACTAGTCCAGAAAGATCAAAAACTGTTTGAAATTTATAGTCCCGAACTCGTCTCCACCCAGGAAGAATATTTGTTGGCCTTAAAGGCTGTGCGGTCACTGGGAGACAGCGAATTTCCAGAAGTGGCGCAAAATGCACGGTCCTTACTTGAAGTCACCCGCCAACGATTTTCCCTCTGGGATATTACGCCCGACCATATTCGAGAGTTGGAAAAAACCGGGAAAGTCCTTCGGACCTTGCCCTTGCATGCCCCAAGCTCAGGATATGTCCTCCATATGGCCGTGCGGGAAGGCATGCATGTCATGCCCGCCATGGAACTCTACGCCTTGGCTGATTTATCAACGGTGTGGGTCCTGGCGGATGTGTATGAATATGAAATCCCTCTCGTGGAACTGGGTCAGCAAGCCACGATGACCCTGTCGTATTTCCCGGGCCAAACATTCAAAGGCAAGGTGACGTACGTGTATCCCACACTTGACACCAAAACACGTACGGTCAAAGTCAGGTTTGAACTGCCGAATCCAAAATGGGCACTCAAACCGGGCATGTTCGCCAATATTGATCTACAGATTCCACGTGGGAAGCGCTTAGTGGTTCCGAATACGGCTGTCCTCGATTCGGGCACCGAGCAACTCGTGTTTATTGACCGAGGGCAAGGCATATTTGAGCCACGCAAGGTCACGGTGGGTGTGCGGACGCGGGATGCGTATGAAATTCTGGAAGGAATTAAGTCTGGGGAGTTAGTGGTCACGAGAGGCAATTTCCTTCTGGATTCAGAAAGTAATCTGAAAGCTGCGACGGAGATGATGATGCCAGGCATGGATATGGGAAAGAAAAAGAACGCCGAAAAATTGAACTCCATGCCGACCACGCAACCTTGAAGAAGGAATCCGTTTCGTGATTGAGAAAATTATCGAATACAGCGCGAGAAATAAATTTGTCGTCCTACTGATCGTCGCATTCCTCGTTGCCTGGGGCGTCTGGGTCATGCGGGTGATGCCCTTGGATGCCATTCCAGATTTATCCGATGTCCAGGTGATTATTTTTACGGAATGGCCAGGTCGGGCACCACAGCTTGTTGAGGATCAGGTGACCTACCCGATTGTCACTACGATGTTGGGGGCCCCCAAAGTCAAAACTGTCCGAGGCTATTCCTTTTTTGGGCTCTCCTTTATCTATGTCATTTTTGAAGATGGCACCGACATGTACTGGGCCCGAAGCCGAATTCTGGAATACATGAATGAGGCTATGAAAGCCTTGCCTGACGGGATCACGCCCACTCTTGGGCCTGATGCCACCGGCGTGGGATGGGGATTTGAATATGCGGTGATTGACACCCTTGGCCAATTAGATTTGGCCGAGTTACGCACCCTGCAAGATTGGTATATCCGGTACTGGCTCAAGGCCGTCCCTGGCGTGTCAGATGTGGCGAGTATTGGGGGGTATGTGCAGCAATACCAGGTGAACGTGGAACCCAATGCCATCCAAGCCTACAACCTCTCGTTGGATAAGGTCATGCACGCAATTCGGATGAGTAACAACGACGTGGGCGGCCGGGTGGTGGAATTTACCGGACGGGAATATATGGTCTGGGGCCGGGGATACATTGAATCCGTGACCGACCTTGAGCAAGTGGCGGTCGGGACGGATGCGAAAGGCACTCCCATTCTCCTTAAGGACATTGCACGAGTGGAATTAGGACCTGATCTTCGGCGAGGGCTCACCGAGCTGAATGGGACCGGTGAAGTGGTGGGTGGCATCGTCGTCGTCCGGTTTGGGGAAAGCACCTTGGATGTCATTGAGCGCGTCAAGGCCAAAATTACAGAAATTACCCCCGCGCTCCCTGAAGGCGTCGAAATCATTCCGACCTATGATCGATCTGATTTGATCCTCCGCTCAGTGTCAACACTGAGGGAGAAGCTCATTGAGGAAAGTGTAATCGTCAGTCTGATTACGATCCTCTTCCTCTTTCACGTTCGCAGTGCCTTGGTCGTTATCCTGACCCTCCCCTTAGCCATCTTGATGGCCATCACGGCCATGTACTACCTGGGGGTCAGCTCCAATATCATGTCCCTCGGCGGAATCGCCATTGCCATTGGGGTCATGGTGGATGGGGCGATTGTGATGGTGGAAAATGCGCATAAGAAACTCGAACGAGGTGGAAAAGATGCCGATCGAGTCAGCCTAATCATTGAGGCCGCTAAAGAAGTGGGCAAACCACTCTTCTTTTCGCTTCTGATCATCACTGTTTCCTTCCTGCCCGTGTTTACCTTAGAAGCTCAGGAAGGCCGGCTCTTTCGGCCATTAGCGTATACGAAGACCTTTTCCATGGGATTTGCGGCGTTGTTGTCCATCACCGTGGTTCCGCTTTTGATGGTGCTATTGGTTCGAGGCAACATTGCGAGCGAAGCACGAAATCCGCTCTCCCGTCTGCTCATTGCCGGGTATGGGCCCATCGCCCGACTCGCCTTTCGCTTCCGAAAGACTGTGGTCCTCCTTGCTGTCATCGGGCTTGTAGCCACTTTGCCCACCTTTATGACATTAGGCTCCGAGTTTATGCCCCCATTGTATGAGGGCACATTGATGTATATGCCGGTCACAGTGCCCGGCGCCTCCATTACGGAAATGCAACGAGCACTCCGAGTAACCAACCGGATTATCCGGCAATTCCCCGAGGTGGAAAGTGTGTTTGGAAAGGCCGGCCGAGCTAGAACGGCAACCGATCCCGCACCGCTGACCATGATCGAAACCATTATTAATCTCAAGCCTGAGGAACAATGGCGGCCAGGCATGACCGTCGAGAAATTGGAGAATGAGTTGGATCAGGCGCTCCAAATTCCAGGGCTGGCTAATGCGTGGACCATGCCGATCAAAGGACGCCTGGACATGCTCACGACCGGTATTCGCACGCCCCTCGGCATCAAAATATACGGAAGTGATTTGGATGAGATCCAACGGATTGGTGGGGAGTTGGAAAATGCTCTCCGCGATGTCCCGGGAACCCGGAACATATTCGCGGAGCGAACAGGGGACGGGTATTACGTCTATTTCAAAATAAAGCGCGAGGAAATTGCCCGCTATGGTTTGCTGATTAGTGATGTGGAGCGGGTCATCGAATCCGCGATCGGGGGAACGAATATCACGACGACAATCGAAGGACGGGAGCGGTTCCCCGTCAACCTCAGATACTCCCGAGCCTTTCGGAATACTCTCGAAGACCTGAAACGCGTGTTGGTCTCGACCTCTACCGGTCAACAGATCCCGATTACCCAACTGGCTGATGTCAGTCTGATGAAGGGACCCACAGTGGTGAAAAGTGAAGGATCGCTGTTAGTCGGGTATGTCTATGTCGATGTTGCCGGCCGCGATCTCGGCAGTTATGTACAGGAAGCGCAACAAATTGTTGCCCAACAGGTTCAATTGCCCAAAGGGTATCATTTAAACTGGAGCGGGCAATATGAATATATGCAGCGGGCTAAAGCCCGACTGATGTATGTGGTGCCCCTGACACTTCTCATCGTTTTTTTGCTGCTCTATTTGAATTTTCAGTCAATCGCCAGGAGCCTCATTGTCCTTCTCTCGGTGCCCTTTGCCGCTATCGGGGCCATCTGGTCATTGTACCTTCTCGACTACAACCTAAGTGTTGCCGTCTGGGTGGGAATTATTGCCTTAATCGGGGTGTCGGCTGAGATTGGGATTATCATGATTGCCTATTTAGATCAAACGTATGCCAATTGGACCGCTGAAGGTCGGCTCACCGATATGAAAGATCTGATCGACGCCGTCATCGAAGGGAGCGTGAAACGAGTACGTCCTATTACGATGACGGTCGGGTCGACGATTGCAGGATTACTTCCCATCATGTGGACGCATGGTAGTGGGGCCGATGTCACAAAGAGAATTGCTGCCCCGATGATTGGGGGGATGGTGACGACTCTCATCCTGACCCTGTTGGTTATTCCGGCTATTTATATTCTTTGGAGAGGATGGGAACTCCGGGAAAAAGCGGCCGTGGCAAAATCGGAAACACCAACATTTACCGAAAATGATGGAGGTTAAAGAAAGGATATGAGCCCTATGACTCAAAAGCCAAAAGCAACAAAGAAA
>CBDUWS010000128.1:0-5668 GCA_965370985.1 uncultured bacterium | reverse complement strand
TGGCGAAGGAAGGCTAATTCTTCTGACGCATACAAACGGTGCGAAGACAGTTCAAGGCCGCAGCCAATTTGAACCTTCTTGGTCGTGCAAAATTTCCAGAATGATGCAACGGGAGGGGAAAGAGGCAAAAGGACATCTAGCCTTTGCTCATCGCTCAGCTTCTCTAAACATTCCACAGCTTCCTTAATCGTTAACACTCCCTTCATCAGATACCTAGCGACCAGATGTAAGGCCAACCCAACGCCTAGGAGCTTGTCGGGCTTAGGGGTCTTCTCGAAAATTATCGACAACCAGCGTAAACGTCTCGAAATGGAAAGAACCTTCAAGATCTTTTTAGGCTTTATAGCCTTGTCCATCGAATCTGAGGAAATGTTGCCGGAAATCAGAACGACTCTTCATCACACCGATGAAGATGACGAGGAGGAAGAGTTTTGATTGGCCGAGAGATGTGTAGGGGACATACTTTCCAATGCCAATAACAGGGCATGCGTTCCCGATCGCCCATGACCTTGGGCTTGAACCGCCTGATACAGCTTGTGAACCACCGCGAGTCCTGGGAGGAGTAAGCCCATACGGTTGGCTTCAGCCAAGGCCATTCCCATATCCTTGATAAAATGTTCCACAAAAAATCCTGGCGCAAAATCTCTTTGCAACATTTTTGGCGCTAGATGATCCAACGTCCAACAACCGGCTGCCCCCTGGCAAATTGACTCCAAAAGCTTGTCGCCATTCAACCCTGCCTGATGGGCATACAGCAACGACTCGCAGACACCAATCATCGTGCCGGCAATCGTAATTTGATTGCATAATTTGGCATGTTGCCCGCAACCTGCCGACCCATGATGCACCAAGATTTTTCCAAAGACGCCAAGTATGGGTTTGAGGGCTTCGAAGACTGAAAGATCGCC
Organism: uncultured bacterium; assembly: GCA_965370985.1. GTDB lineage: Bacteria > Nitrospirota > Nitrospiria > Nitrospirales > UBA8639 > Nitrospira_E. The sequence continues at coordinate 4,760 of CBDUWS010000128.1, read as the reverse complement.
ACCGACCATGATGGATAAGGTTCCTTGTTTCGCGCCCACATCACCTCCGGAGACGGGAGCATCCAGCGCAAAGGCTTGTCGTTCCCGAGCACATTCGGCAATCTCAACCGCCAAACTTGGTTCCGAGGTTGTGAGATCCACAAACACTTGACCAGGCCGAGACTTTGATAACAACCCTTCTTTACCCAAATAGATATCTCGAACATCATTGGGAAATCCCACCATCGTAAAAACAACATCGGTGTCGACAGCAATCTCAGCGGCCGTCTCAACCCATTGAGCCCCTTGCTGGAGAAGACCATCAGCTTTGGCTTTGGTACGACCATGAATCTTGAGCGCATAGCCCGCATGCAGGAGATGTTCGCACAAGGGAGCGCCCATGACCCCGACTCCAACCCAGCCAATACGCACAGGTGAAGCAAGGCTAACCTCTTCAATAGCAGTTGAGCTCATCGTCATATCGTGTTCCTTCGCCCACAGTGGAGAGAATAAGAATACTCCGGTCTTTGGAATCGCGTCAGAGAGCGGCCTGTTGTTGAGTCAAGCAATGGATGGTCCCGAACCCCCAGACCAAATCCACCGCATGAATGCCCACCACCGTTCGGTCCGGAAACAGTTCAGACAAAATACCTAAGGCCACACGATCGTTCGGATCGTTAAACGTGGGCACTAGCACCACCGAATTGCCGATGTAAAAATTGGCATAACTAGCCGGGAGCCGCTGTCCATCAAAATATAACGAAGCTGGCATGGGCAACGGCACAATGCCCACTTTCCTCCCATCTTCACACCGCATACTTTCAAGCCGCTCTTGGTTTTCAGCTAGAGGGCGATAGTTTGCATCGGATGAATTCGATTCCTGACACAAGACTACCGTATAGGGATCCACAAATCGGCACAGATCATCCACATGCCCATGAGTATCATCACCAGCAATGCCTTTGCTTAACCACAACACTTGTGTAACACCCAAGTATCGTCGGAAAACTTCTTCATAATCCTGACGTGAAAATCCTGGATTCCGTACCTGAATGCTGTCATCCATTAAACATTCTTCAGTCGTCAAAAGCGTCCCCTGGCCATTCACATCAATACTGCCGCCCTCCAAGACGACTCCACGGTTCTGCTGAGTCACTGGAACAAGGGGAATATGAAATTTCGCGGCGACACGTTCGGGTATCCGATTATCCTTTTGCCAATCGGGGTAGCGTGCCCAGGCATTGAATTGAAAACGAGCAATACTCATTTGCGCCTGGGGATCACCATGCTTGAGAAAGATCGGACCAAAATCACGAGTCCAACCGCGATTTGTGGGTATACGCACAAATTCGACGCGCTCAGCCAGCACGCCAACTCGATCCAACACCCGGCGGGCTTTCAGTTCATGGGCTTTATTATTGACCAGAATCCGAACCAGTTCACCGGCCGAAAGGTGACGAACGATTTCCCCATACACCCATTGAATCGCCGACATCTTTCCCGGCCAATCAGTCGTATTATGCGGCCAACCAATCCAGGTAGCTTCATGGGGCTCCCACTCCGCCGGCATCCGATATCCCAATTGATCTATTCTTTTCTTTTCCCTCTCCCTATGAGGGAGAGGGCTAGGGTGAGAGTAAAAGCTCTCGGAACTTTCCAGAACTCTCAAAACCTCATCCAACACATCATCAGTCTTCATCAAAACATCATCATTCCAAAATCGAAGCACCCGAAAACCCACACCCGTCAAATATTTGGAACGTTCATGGGCAGCTTCTTCTTGTTCTAAATGCTGCCCCCCATCCAGCTCAATAATTAGCATCCCTTCCAAACAACAAAAATCAACAATAAAACCACCGATAGGGTGTTGCCGTCGAAATTTCCACTCCTTAACTTGTCGATCTCTAAGGCGCATCCATAATTTTTGCTCGGCATCGGTTTGATTCCCCCGCAGACGAGCAGCAAATGATCGCAATCTCGGTGGAATTCGCTTCACCTCCCCCCTCACCTTCATCCTCTCCTCTCCAGGGAGAGGAAAATTGGAAACGTAGGGAGATGAAAGACGAAAGTCATCATTATGTGTGATGGAAACAAGACTTATTTCCCTCTCCCTATGAGGGAGAGAGCTAGGGTGAGGGTGAAGGCTTCAACATAGATCCGACTACAAACATTAAACTCCGTCATCCAAAAACCGCTGGGAAATCCCCCCATACGTATCGATACGACGGTCGCGGAGGAAGGGCCAATTGCGGCGAACCTCTTCAATGCGCTTCAGATCAATATCCACTACCAACGTTTCTTCTTGATCTACTGAAGCCTGCGCGAGTACCACACCAAACGGATCGCATACAAACGAGCTTCCCCAAAACTCTAATCCATCTCCCCCGGCAGGAGCCTCATGCCCAACCCGATTCACCGCTACCACAAACACTCCGTTAGCAATGGCATGACTCCGTTGAATCGTCATCCACGCTTCCCGCTGTGTTTGCCCTTCCACGCCTTTCTCTTTGGGATGCCAGCCAATGGCCGTAGGATAAAATAGAATTTCCGCACCTTGTAAAGTGGTCATACGCGCCGCTTCGGGGTACCATTGATCCCAACAAATCAACGGCCCAACGATTGCGTGAGTCGTTTTGATGGCCTGAAACCCTCTATCCCCAGGGGTAAAATAAAATTTTTCGTAATAGGCGGGATCATCGGGGATATGCATCTTACGATACAGCCCGACCATCTCTCCTCGTTCATTCAACACCGCAAGAGAATTGTGGTAGACACCGGCTGTTCGCCGCTCGAACACCGACACCAAAATGGTCACACCATGAGATTTGGCAACCTGAGAGAACGCCTCCGTAGAGAAACCCGGCACGGATTCTGCCAAATCAAACAAGGCCGCATCTTCCTGCTGACAAAAGTATTGAGATCGAAACAACTCAGGCAGGCAAATGATCTGTGCGCCATTGGTTGCCGCCTCTTTCACTTTCTCGACAGCCCGTTCAAGGTTTTCAACTGGATTGGCCGAACAGGCCTTTTGGATAACGCCGATCTTCACTGTCTTCGTCCTGGACTACCACCAATCATGTGCATGTGCTGGAATAAAAGTAAGTTAGGGAGAGGGCCATTTCCCTACTGGAGGAAAGTCGGATGGCGATTTTCTTGGATACACCACGGGGTCCTGGGAAACGCTGCTCAACGGCTCCCTTGCTTCAGCATCCACTTCGGATGGTATCTCCCATTCTTCATCTGAAACAGAGTCGAGTGGCTGATCTTTCTCAAGATACCGAAGCGTCATGCCTTCCAACGCTCCCTGCACGGCGGCATCTCGTCGTATCAATAACTGACTAATTTTGTCCGTGCCGACCGTGAACCCTTGCGGTCCATTATGCAATTGATGTTGCACCACCTTTAGCACATCAGCCACTTCAATCGTTTCCGGAGGCCTTGCCAACAGCACCCCTTTCGGACTTTCAGTGCGTACGAGCATGTTGGCGTGGACGAGATCATTGATTAATGATCCAACTAACGTGAGGGGAACCCGTTGTACCCGAGCTAATTGCTCTTCTTTGAGTGGAGTTTTGCCCGCTAAGAAACGACGGGTGATATGCCCAAGGAGGGCTAATGTTAAATACTCCCGGAATAGCGGTGTTTGGTGTTTTCGACTCAAATGGAGTAAATACGCGGATGGATGCTGATGATAATACGCCACCTGAGCTCCAGCTAGGACAATCAACCATCCCACATAGAGCCAGATGAGAAAGAGAATAAGTACCGCAAAGCTGGAATAGATTGCACTGTACCGCCCGGAACTGGCCACGAACGTGGCAAAGACCATCCCCGCCACTTGCCAACAGATCCCCGCAGTCAAGCCTCCGACGAACGCGGAACTGATTTTGACAGGCGTATTAGGCACAAATTTATATATAAAAGTGAACAGCATACACATAAATAAAAAAGGCAAGAGATTCGTCAGCGCCACCATAAGATAGCCAAAGGGTTGAATCTCCATGACCCTTTGGACTAACCAATGACTTTGAGAAGAAGCCATCAACCCGAACGCGGTGAAGACGAACACAGGTCCCACGAGGACAACACTTAAATAATCGGTTATTCGTCTGGCCAAAGGTCGCCCCTCTTCCACTCGCCAAATAGAATTAAGCGCCTCTTCGATTTTTTCAATGAGGGAATAGGTGGTATAAAAGAGCCCGGCCACGCCAACGGCTCCCAAAACCCCGACGTCCAAGTTATCGACAAACTGGATAATATTCGTGGTAATCTCTACTCCCTTTTGCCCTAGGGGATCGAAAGCTTGAGAAAGGATGGGTTCAAGTTGCTGATGTACACCAAAGGCTTTAAGAACCGAAAACGTCACCGCTAAAAACGGCACGAGCGATAGCAAAGTCGTATACACCAAGCTCGTCGCACGAATACTCAGAAAACTTTCGCGAAACTCTGAGGCCGCCACTAACACCAGACGCAAAAGCTTGACCCCAAACTGGTGAAAGCCAGTGAGTTCGTTAACCTTTACGGCCCACACACCATGCTGGCAATATTGTAGAACTCGTTCGATCATGTTAAGTGTCGTTCCTTTTGATTACCCTACAAAGAGCCATGAGAAATGTCCAGACAACCTCAGGATTTCTATATTCTATAGGGGAAAAATCTTGGAAATGGACTTCCATTCCTCGAGTCCAAGACACCCTATATTTCCGATAATCCGCTGCTCTGTATCATCATGGGAATGTTGAAAAAAGCCGCCAGCGGCGTTCCCTGCCTTCGCCGAAGCG
>CBDUWS010000127.1:0-5711 GCA_965370985.1 uncultured bacterium | reverse complement strand
AAGCCGGAAGCGGTGATAAATTGTTCGCAGTCCTGCTCACGTAGCATCGTCCCGCCATTGAAGCAATCGACGAATTGGGGCGGCATCTCACCTTCAAGCTTCACGAGAAAATGCCCTGGCATGCCCACACCTGCTAAGGGAAGGTCCAGTCGTTTTCCCACAAAGACATAGAGGGCCGACAGGCTGATTGGAATGCCTTGGCGAGTTTCAATCACGCGGTTCACATAGCTGTTATCCGGATCGTAATACTGCGTCCGGTTTCCCGAAAATCCTTTGTCTTTAAAGAGAAATGTGCTGAGTTGGCGTGCCACTTTTCCAGACGGGGATTCTGTTGCAAGCCATTTAGTGCGAAATTCCTCCGCCAGATGATCCAGACATTCCACATAATGAGGAATGGAGAGATCCGGATACGCTAATTTTGCAATGAGGAAGGCTCCATGCTCCCAATCTTCTTGGCGAGCGCCATGAGAGACGAATGTCTGAAATTCGTTTTTCAGTTGTCCAAAGCGAATTTCTTCTTTGATGTGAGCCACACGTGGCTCCAAGGTCGAATCCTCCGTCAGAGCTTGTTCGAGAAAGGGGAGGACGCCTGGACCGAGATGCGCAAGTTGATCTTGGATTGTAGTGGCGACTTGTTCGTTTGGGTCAGAAAGTAAACGAAGCAGCGCGTGGATGGTGGTATCTGGAGGAAGACTCACAATGGTGGCATCGGATGGCAAGGAAACACCCTTACGAGATAAGCAAAAGCTTTCACTCAATCTTTTTTATTGAAGAGAGAAATTACCCTACGGAACGTTTAAAGGCTTTGGCCCCTCCATAGAGGCACAGGGCGTCAAAGGCTATCAGGACCACGAGAGCGATCCCAACTTGTGGGAGAGCTTGGCTCCATCCTGAGATAATGAGCGGACGGATTGCATCAATCACCCAAGTCATCGGATTAAAGAAGGCCAAGGCTTGCATCCAACCGGGCATGGCCGCTAATGGCACTAAGGCGGAACTGAGAAAGATCATGGGCAGTGAAAGAAAGCCTAGAACAGAGAAGAAATCTCCATGACTTTTGACGGAAAAGGCCATGGCCATAGAAATGGCTGTCAATCCGACTCCAAATAACATGCCGATAATAAGGATAACTGCAATGCCCAAAATGCCGGTTTCCGGGCTGACCCCAAAGAGAAACGCTACGGCCAAGATGACGAGGATTTGCATTCCGGTGATGGCCATGACAAAGAGAAAACGGCTAAGAATGACTGAGGAGCGGCGAATGGGTGTGGACATGAGGCGTTCGAGAAATCCGTTTTCTTTATCGAACAGCAAGTCGATTCCTCCAGCTAATCCATTGTTGAGCACGGTCATCACGACGACCCCAGCGGCTAGAAAACTCATATAGTTTGGTGCTTGGAGAAGCTGTATATCAGCTGCTCGCTGGAATAAGTTGCCAAAGAAAATCAGCCAAAAAATCATAGGCTGAGCAAGGGTAAAGAGCATACTGAATTTTTCTCGGCTGAGCCGCTTGACCCATCGATTGGTGAGGGCGAGCACTTCTTGCATTTGTTCATTCATAGCTGAATAATTCCAAAGAAATAAAATGATCGAAAGGGCTAGTCGGCCGTGGGGGTAGGAGGTTCGTCTTTGAGAGAACGGCCCGTGTGTGCCACAAAGACGTCATCTAAGCGGGGTCGATGATATTCAATGCCATCCAACCGACAGCCAGCGATGGTATTGGTTGTTTCCATGATGGCAGGCAGGGCTTTTTCCGGACCGTCCACCCGAATGTCTAGACCACTTTCCCTTGGACGGATGGCTCGTACGAACGGTAAGCCCTGAAGGGCCGTGGTCAGTTGTTCCAGTATTTCGGGGGTCGCATCGATGAGGGTCAACCAAATCCCGTCTCCCCCCAGGCTAGCTTTTAGGTCTTTTGGGGAACCCGTTACGCGGATTTCTCCGCGATCGATGATGGCTATCCGATCACAGAGTTGGTCGGCTTCATCTAAATAATTCGTGGTCATGACAATGGTGATGCCCTGCTGCTTTAATTGCCGAATATGTTCCCAAATGTTCAGTCGGCTTCGGACATCTAACCCCAGAGTTGGTTCATCAAGAAAGAGAATTTTCGGATGTGGGAGCAACCCGCAGGCAATATCCAGCTTCCGCTTCATGCCCCCCGAGTAACCTTTCGCCACTCGATCTGCATCTTCTTCCAGGCCCACAAGCTTCAAGAGAGAGTCGATGCGGATCAGCGCCTCTTGCTTGGGTAAATGATAGAGTTTGGCAAACAGTAGAAGGTGTTCTCGCCCTGTCAAAAAGCGATCAATGGCGCGTTCCTGTGCCACATAGCCGATGAGTCGCCGAACGGTATCGGCTTCTTTGACAACATCGTGTCCGAGGATTGTGGCCGTACCGGTTGTTGGACTCAGTGTGGTGATCAAGATTCGGAGGGTAGTGCTTTTCCCGGCTCCGTTGGGTCCTAACAACCCGAAAATTTCTCCATGCTGTACAGTCAACGAAAGATTCTTGACTGCATCGACACTATCATAGACTTTACCGAGGTTCATGACTTCAATGGCTGCAGAAGTAGACATAGAGGTTAGCCCTGTGTTGTTCGGAGATCAGCGAGTTTGAAGCGAATTAAATCGATAAGCCGACGCGCTTGTTGTGAGAGGTCATCAGACTCCAGCAAGAATTGCTTTTCGATGGGTGACAGATCAAGGCCAGCCGACAGGTTATGCACGAGAATAGAATCTGTGAGTGTGCCGGAGCCAATGACTTCACACAGTTTGTTGGCTTTCTTGGACGTGAGATACTCCCGGACTGTTTCTTCGAGATGGCGACGTATCTCCGAAGTTAATGATGTGCAAACTTGAGGCACATGTGGAGTTATGCGCGCTTGTCGATAAATAGTTATGACCGTCTGTTCTTGATAGGTACACCGATGTAGCCCCTGCAAGACAATGTTATAGCCTCCATCCGATAGTTTGTGGGAGCTAATAATTCGTCCAACGCACCCGATGAAATAAATTGGCGGTGCCTCTTCGTATTGGTCTTCCCATCCGTCTTTGAGTAGTGCCATGCCAATACACTGTTCGTGCTCTGCGGCCTCTTGCACCATTTTTCTGTAGCGTGGTTCAAAGATGTGAAGTGGTAAATAGGTTTCAGGAAAAAACACGACTGTAGGAAGCGGAAAAATCGGAACAATATCCGGTAGAGGAAAATCCTCGTGATCCGCTGAAGAAAAATGCAAGGACATGCGGTACGATAGCCGAGGATTTTCTCGAAAGTCAACGTACCAACCCCATAGACGACCGATTGACAAAATGAGAAAATGCTTGTGGGACAAGGGATTTGTGTGCTTTAGGGCATCGTGGTATAAACGACCGAATGATACGAGCAATCCTTGCCGTGTTGGTGTGTTTCATCAGCCCGGATATCTTTGCAGCGGACCACCCTCCTTCTCTGCCACGGTTTTCTCCCGCAAAGCCCGGGTATGCCTATGTCTTCCCGCGTGATCACGGAAGCCATGAACAATTTCAAACCGAATGGTGGTATTTTACTGGACATTTATTGGGCTCGAAAGGACGACGTTTTGGGTACGAGTTAACCTTTTTTCGTCGTGGAATAGACTCACCACATGCCTGGAACAATCCTTCTTCATGGGCTATACGGCATCTTTATTTGGCGCATTTTGCGTTGACTGATGAGAATGCCGATCAATTTCGGTTTGCCGAGAAAATAAGTCGGGCTGGTATCGGTAAAGCTGGGGCGCAGGCTGATGTCTTAGATGTCTGGATCGACCAGTGGCATATTAAAGCGTTGAGCCCCGACCATCGGCAATTCCAACTTCAGGCCCATGCCGAGGAATTTTCCATTGACCTCGTGGTTGAGTCACGCAAACCGCCTGTCATGCATGGGGCCAATGGAGTTAGTTACAAGGGGCAACAACCCAATCAGACATCGCATTATTATTCGCTAACCCGACTTCACACCACAGGTTCGGTCGAAGTTGGTGATACATCAATGCCCGTTGAAGGTGTGAGTTGGATGGATCATGAATTTGGCTCAGGAGATTTGGCAGACAATTTAGTGGGTTGGGATTGGTTCAGCCTTCAGCTCGACAACAATCATGAAATCATGGCCTATGGCCTGCGCCGGGCTGATAGCACGTTCGATCCCGCTTCGAGTGGAACATTGGTCTTCCCAAACGGAGCTTCGAAGGCATTGTCTCTCCAAGACTTGCAGATCTCTGTCAATCGACATTGGAACAGCCCGGTGAGTGGGGCGAACTATCCAAGTCAATGGATATTGGCGATTCCTGCTGAGGACATTGAACTGTCCCTTTCACCCCGCATGGCTAACCAGGAACTGGTCACCACACGAAGTACGCGAGTGACATATTGGGAAGGGGCAGTAGATGTAAATGGACGATGGAAAGGTCATGATATTCATGGGCAAGGCTATGTGGAATTGACGGGATATGCCGAACCTTACCGTTCATCTCAGCCTTAACATTTAGTGAATGAGCGTGCTCCAACCACTTCGATATATTTCCTGGATCGTTGCATGGCTGCTGCTGTTGGCGCTTACAGCATGCGGAGAGCGCAGTGCTACCATTGTGTCTATCGCCCTGCATCCGACCAAGTCCAACATCATATATGTGGCCACAGATGAGGCCGTCTATAAATCCAGTGATACTGGCGCGACGTGGACCCGGTTTGCGGGGGAATTGACGCGGACACGAGTCATCAGTTTGGCGATTGACCCTAAATTATCGGCTACGGTTTTTGCCGGGACAATGGGCGATGGGACGTATAAAAGTCCGGATGGAGGGAGAACCTGGCATCAGTTTAACGCTGGCATTCATAAGGGGACAATCTCGGCCATTGTTAATCAGATCATCTTTAACCCCCGTGGAACAGAGATGGTGTATGCCGCCACCACGGTTGGGGTTTTTCGTAGTCTAGATGGGGGCCGAAATTGGGTGGAACGGATGGATGGGATGAACGAAGTGAATTTTGTGGTGGCTCTGGCGATGGACCCGCAGCGCCCGAACGTGTTGTATGCAGGAACGACTGGTGGCGTGTATCGCACGATCAATGCCACCCAAAGTTGGGAAAAGAAATCCCTTGGCATGGTCGCGTCCGATGCCAAGATGGCCTCTATGGCTTTGGGTGTGAACGGGTTAGCCGTCGATCCGACAAATAGTGACATCGTCTATGCTGGAACCACGAAGGGTTTATATAAATCCACTGATCAAGGCGAACAGTGGGTCAGAATTGAGGGAAGTATTCGAAACTCCTATGTCAGTGCCATTCAGCTGGATCCGTCTCGACCTTCCACGCTATATTTAGCTACCAGTGATCGTGTGCAAAAAAGTGAGGATTCAGGAGCCACATGGCAAGCCAAAATCAATGGATTAGACGCAACGAGCATCCGCAGCTTGCAGATTAGTCCCAGCAATCCTCAGGTGTTATATGTTGGTACTAACGGCGGAGGCCTCTATCGGAGTGCTGACGCCGGCGAATCTTGGAAACGTCTTCCCCTCAACATGGCATCATCCTCATAAATCAATTAGCTGTCCAAAACCGTTCTTCCCATGAATCACCGAGTTCTCCATTGAAAATACCTGAATCAATCGTGGCCCGCCACCTCAAAGCAGGGGCCTTTTGAGTAAACCCTTACAGGATTTTGTGAACACCACAACCGAAAGAATGTCCTAA
>CBDUWS010000126.1:0-5726 GCA_965370985.1 uncultured bacterium | reverse complement strand
GCAGAAACTTCAAGGTACAGAACAACAATTGGCGAAGGCCCAAGACAATATCCAGAGGCTGGAACAATCTTTACATGCTGTTTCATCTACAGCCAAGAGCGGTGGAGCGAACGGCCCACTCTCTTCGAAATCTATCAAATCCGTACGGGCCAGCTCTCCTCATGAAGAGGACATTGTCAAGGTGGTTTCGAGGATTTCCGCCAAACTCACACAATCACCTAGCCCGATACAAACAAAAACGGCTAGATTGCTTTGGGCTCGCCAAGCCTATTTATTGAACCTCCAAACCCAAGGAACACAGTGGAACGCGATCGATCGTTCTCTTCGTGATGAACTGCACACATCTCCCATTCGACTCAAAGGAGTGTCTAGTAAGATTCATACCTTAACGTTCGATCCTTCTGGAGATCATGTGATTGCTGGAACCAGTGACGGAAAGATGTTCTTGTGGTCAATGAGCAACCCATTAGATTCGCCTCGAATTTTCACAGGGCATACAGCCGGGGTATTATCGGCCACGGTCAGTCCAAATGGACAACAAATTGCTTCCGGGAGCTTAGACTCGACTATTCGCTTATGGGACCTTTCAGAGCCAACCACACTCCCTCGCATTCTTCAGGCCCATAAAAAAGGCGTCACAAGCCTGGCGTTCCGCCCCGATGGGAAACAACTAGCATCTGGTAGCCAAGACCACACGATTCGATTATGGGATTTGACTAGTGACCAACCACAGCCTGCCACGCTGGGGACCCATGCTGGGCGGGTGAATGCCATCGCCTATACCCCTAATGGCAAGAATCTGCTCTCTGGCGGAGATGATCTCGCTCTCCGAGTATGGGATCTTCAACGAACGGATAGTCCCCCGAAAATTTTGAGAGGGCACAGGCAAAGTATTGCAACGATCGCGATTCACCCATTCGGATGGATGGTCGCTACTGGTAGTCGAGACCGTCAAATTGGCCTATGGGATCTTCGCCAATCACTGAATTCCCCGACCTTTTTGACAGGATCCGCAGGACGAATATCACAGGTTCAATTCAGCACCGATGGGTCATCCGTGGCCTCAGTCGGCTCTGATAAATCCTTACGCATTTGGAATTGGCATGAACCTACCCAACCGCCGATTCAATTTCCTGGGCACAAGGGAACCTTAGAGGCCCTGGCCATCAGTCCAGACGGACGAACCATTGCCGTCGCCGGAAGCGGGCGAAACGTGACACTCTGGTCGGGCACAGGACAACTGGCTCATGCCGTGTGCGATACGGCCAAAGAAAATCTCTCTTTTGCTGAATGGAAACAAATTGTGGGAGAAGGGATTCCTTATGAACGAACCTGCCCAAATTTGCCGTTACATCCCTCATTCGTGGAAGAAGGAAAACGACTGGCCAAACAGGGATCCCGCGACCAGGCACAAACCATTTTTGAACGGGCTAAGCAATTAGACCCCTATTTGGAATTGGATCCTAAAAAAGAAGTAGAAAAGCTATCAGCGAAATCCTAGATGCTTTTTCAAAAAACATAGTATTTTGATCACGCCTTCATTTTTCACGCCAGGGCATGCCACTATCGGCTAGGAAGAACTGAAGGTTCCTCAACTTGTCTACATGGTTAGGCCTCCATCTAAAAGAAATTGCTGCTTGGTTTCCTGCCTTAAACCTAGAAATTCAAAAAATCTCTCCTCACCCTCAAGATGACCACGAGTTTTTTGAATTCCCTATGCACGTAAATATCTTACACAGCTTTTTCGCGCTCAACCGCCGTTTCTAGGTTAAAAGAACAAGGGCAGTTCATAAGCCGTGAGGAAAATAAGCCGATTGGGATGCTGCCTCCTGTCGGCAGATCAACTCCTGGACGCCAGAACAAAACGAGCAGATCGAACGGTTCTTTTGCAGAGTGCTAAGGAGTGTGCTTGTAGCAAAACCGGTAGGATTGTTTTGAGAGTCGCGATGCCTGTCAATCTATGACTAGGAGCCTGTCAGACTTAGGAAGAATCGGCTACAAAAATGTGGCTTTTGCGTCCACCCCTGCACCATTGAGAAGTGTCAAAAGCAAGCCAAATCCAAAAGCTTCAATCACCTTATACAGAAATTATTCATGCCAATTTACTGAATTTGAATGCTCCCACCTTGTTGAACTTCTAAAATTGCTGACCCAGTTGTCACATTAACCGTATTGACACTTCCATCGGTAAATGTTCCCGCATCGACAAAGGGATTATACCCGGCCGGAGCACTGAAACTGGCAGAATCTCCAGCGACCATCAGACTTGGGTCAGAAAATGGAGCAAAACATCCCCCACCACTACATAAACTATTGGATATATTAACGGAATTGGTGCCCCCGCCAAAGTCAACCAATGAACCACCTGTCAAGGAGAATAAAGAACCTACCCCGGTAACACTGACCAATACCCCATTAATATTCACGATACTGTTTCCTTGCAATGAGAGCAACGCTCCACCAGAAACCACAAGCTGCCCTCCACCAGTCACATTAAACAAATTCCCATTGACCGTGAAAGAACTTGCATCAAGACGAACGAGGGCATCTCCCGGCACCAGATTGGCGGCAATTTTTGCATTTTTCCCTCCAATTTGACCAAAAACAGACGTAGTTTCCATCGTTCCACGAATCATAGCCAGTAGCGGCGTTGAAGCCTCTAACAAAGCCTGATCCAGGACTCCTATGTGGCCGGCTGAAGCGGTGGATGCAACCACGACACCGGTTTCAACTTCCGCCGTGCTATCGATGATTTCAATGATGGGAGGAATGTCTGGACGCAAAATATCATTCCCGTTGCTATCTTGTCCGATGACGGGCGGATTTTGAGGTCCGGTGAATTGGGAATCTAAAATTGCGAGTAATGATGTGGGCCCCGTTTGATTCGGCGAGGGTTGAATACTACTCCCGTCCAACAGCGCTAGAGCCCGATCTTCGAATCGGACAATCGCCGGCTCTCCTGGATTTCCCAGGAAGGACAACGCTGAACTCTCAACCGTCGATTCCACAATGGGGGGTCCTACCCCGGCAAACATGTCAGACGTAGCTTGTTGCCTGGCTAGAAACACTGTGGTATCGACTAATACCACACCACTTTTCAACACCACTCCTCGATTTACCCCAGTCGAGGAACTCCGGATCTGAATCGCTGCATCAATGCCTGCATCCGAATCAACTTTTGGGTCAGGTTCCAGCCCCCCCAATCCAGCAGCCAAAATAATTTCCAAGCAAGAGCCCGGAGAGAGTTGACAAGGGAATTCGTCACCCGCTCCAGGCAAGGAAGCTAATGGATTGTCGGGATCAATCAAAGGGGAACTGGCAAATTGGGCTAATTGCCCGAGTTGTATCCGTCGGGAAATCGGGTCCGTACCTATTTGGACATCTTCTGTCCCTAGTTGAGCCTTAGGAATTACTCCCTTGTTAAGCCCTGGAAAATTAAAAGGAAAAGAGCCAAATTCAATTGGCACATTTTGGTTGGAGGGAATTCCTGATCCATCAGGGCTGAGGTCTTTTACCACAAACAAGTTCTGAGGGGCCTTTCCTTGATGAGGAGCGTCAGCCAGGATGCCGCTATCTGCTACAACCAATTCTAAGTCAGCCATAAACTCCGACTCGAGGAAGGCGAGTAAGCCTAGACCTCCTGGAACTCCTTCTACGGGAATAAGCGTCCTAAAACTTTGTATATTGCCGGGGACCGGTGGAGGTGGTCCACCACCGCCCGATGGTGGACCTGATCTCGGCATAGGAGGGTCAATTCCGCCCATGTTTGGTACTGGACTCGCCCCAGCAAAACCAGCACAAAATTCCGGGGTACCTGTGCAGGGTAAAATCCCGGGGTCAGGACCTATGCCTGGCGCATTGGGTCCTTGAAGAGCCGCAGCTAAGAGAAGGCCCGTTGTCGCTAAAATGATATCTTCATCAACTTCACCTTCATCAGGATCAGAACCGAGTAAAGCTTCTTCCAAAGCCAAAGCCTGTCTCATTTGTTTTTTTACAATCAGTTTTTTGGCCGACTCAGGAATTTCACAATGCTGCCCTATAGCACAGATCGCACGCCAATCAGCTATCTGATACTTATCTCCAATGGCTTGCAAGTTTCCATTGAAAAATCCTACACATTGTCCAGCTGAAACCTCTTTCTGTTCAGGAACACCTGACTGCGCCCCTGGATGTTCCACTCGCAAGGTTCCTTCCTTCACACAAAATGTCTCCAATAAGGCTACCCCTTCAGCTGGATTAAATTGAGCCTGAAGACTGGTACGAACAACAAAGGATTTTTTGGGCAAGGACTTCCTGACCCTATCGCCTAAAGTCGGCTGCACCTCCGCGGTGATCAGCCCGCCGTTGGTCGTCGCACGAATATTGGGTGTAGAAAAGGTGAGAGAAGTTTGAGCCGATCCTTTTAACGGAATGGACCATTCTATCGCCCCTACTTCCAACGTTACAGAAAGGCCCCCATCGGCCTTCTTGGCCAACATGATCTCAGAATACTCTTGAATGGTGACCAACCCTTGATTTTCTAATAAAATTTCCGCAACAGATTCTTCTTCTGTGCTAATCACATCTCCAATGGCCAAAGCAGACCGATATTTCGGGGCATACCCTGGGCTGTTATTCCCCGGAGTGACCGTCACCACCCCACGTATCCCCGCGATAAGTGCCTGGCTCTTCGAAGTCCCTTGGACAAATGCTTGGGATGTTTGAATGGCCAGGACCCATGAAGGTCCAATAACTTGAAAGGCAACCAAGGAAGATAATAGTAGTTTGTACAAAATCATCATAATCAATACTCACCTGTTCAATTGATAGGTTTGAAACTCTAAAGACCTATACTGAGATCAGATTTTCTCCTATTGCCATTGACCAAAAATATACTCTAAGGATTTCTATCAACTTTGTAAACTTTTTGTCCATTGTACCAAGGACCTACAGAATTACCGATATTTCCTCTCTTTCCCCACAATTTCTTTAAACCTAAAAGCGGCAGTTGAGCGCGAAAAAGCTGTGCAAGCTATTGAGGTGCATAGCGAATGGAAGAAATGCGCAGTCACCTTGTGGGTGATGAGTCCATTTTCACATTTACAAGGGGTTGTGCAGACTTTCGTGATCCAACTGCGGTTTTTAGGTTAAATGAGTACAGCGCATTTGTAATATGTGGAAGAAATTAGAAAGATCTTTACCCTGAACACAACAAGAGCTGCGCCCCTAGGATAAAAATCGATTATTTAGAGAACAAGCGAGGACCTTACAGTGAAAAGGGTCTGACGAAAACAGGGGGGGAAGAATAGAGCTAAGCACCCGACGGGAAATCTAGTGGTTACTCACCACCTTTTTGCACATAGTTCTTCACAAATTCGGCCGCATTTTCTTCGAGGACTTTATCGATTTCGTCAACCAGATCATCCATTTCTTCCGTTAACCGTTGCCCGGTTTCTGCAACCTTGGGATCGGCCTGGATTTCTTCAGATTCTTGGGGAGTGCTTGGCTTTCGAGACTCCTGTTTTCGGTCTTGTTTGTCCATCATACACCCCCTTGGCAAAGCAGTTTCATTTGAGCCTACTCCACAATTTCCTAGAGCGTCAAGATATGGGAAAAACATGGCATTACACTTCATTGCTCCCCCTCTAACATTGTGATACATTCGTAGACTTGGGCGATTAGCTCAGTGGGGGAGCGCTGCCTTCACACGGCAGAGGTCACTGGTTCGATCCCAGTATCGCCCACCA
>CBDUWS010000125.1:0-5726 GCA_965370985.1 uncultured bacterium | reverse complement strand
AAATTCCTGAATTATTATGTAAAAAGGGGTGGAGGTTGCCTTGGATACCAATCAAGGAACCTTAATCAAAAACCCTGCGGATCAATCAGCTAGCTTACTGGAAGCCCGTATATTTTTTTGACCCATGTAACCCATCGGGTTCATTTCACGACTTATGTCTGGATGTGAACACGACCAAATCTCCCAGCTTCGCGCCTTCCTGAACCAACAGGTTATCGGCCAAGAGGGATTAACCCTCAGGCTTTTGATTGCCCTGTTAGCCGATGGCCATCTTCTAGTGGAAGGTGCGCCAGGGTTGGCCAAGACGAGGGCCATTAAAACGCTGGCCGCAGGGTTAGAGGCCGATTTTCACCGAGTCCAATTCACGCCTGATCTTTTGCCGGCGGATATCACCGGCACGGACATTTACCGTCCCCAAGACGGCTCCTTCCGTTTCCAACCTGGCCCCATTTTTCACAACCTGGTCCTGGCAGATGAAATCAACCGAGCCCCGGCTAAAGTTCAAGCCGCCTTGTTGGAAGCTATGGGTGAGCGTCAGGTCACTATTGGCCGGACGAGTTATCCCCTCCCAGAATTATTTTTGGTCATGGCCACACAAAACCCCATTGAACAGGAGGGCACCTACCCGCTTCCTGAAGCCCAATTAGATCGATTCCTGCTGTATGTCCGCGTCCAATACCCTACTGTGGAAAGCGAACGTCGAATAGCCGAACTGGTGCGGAATCAGGCCCAGGCCACGCCATCTGACTCTAGAGACCAGGTCACCCCTGTTCCCCAAAAAGTCTTGTTGGCTGCGCGCCAGCACATCTGGAATGTCTATCTCGCGCCGACCTTGGAAGAATATATCGTTCAACTTGTGCTGGCGACGCGGGATCCTGCCCCCTACAGTGAAACCTTGAAACGATGGGTGCGCTTTGGGGCCAGTCCACGGGCCACAATCGGGTTGGAACGGTGTGCCAGAGCCCATGCCTGGTTGGAAGGCCGTGATTATGTTTCACCCGAAGATATTCAGGCGGTGGCGCATGATGTGCTCCGTCATCGAATTCTACTCACGTTTGAAGCTGAAGCCGAAGGTATCACCTCCGATCACGTGGTATCTGAGATTTTGAATCATGTGGCCGTTCCGTAAGCACGCAACAAGGACGGTCTCCGTTTCAGCCCCACAGGAGTCCACGAAAATCCGGGGAGTCCGTGTACACCTGAAGGATCTTATCCAAGCGCGTCATCACATTCGAAACATGGGAATAAGCGGCAAGACCCGTTCCCATGCCTTGTTGGTTGGCGGCGAGCGATCCCCATTCAAAGGCCGAGGCATTGATTTTGAAGAATCGAGGCGCTATCAGCCCGGTGACGATGTGCGGTTGATGGATTGGCGAGTGACCGCCCGAACCAACGAACCCCATCTGAAGGTCTTTCGAGAGGAACGCGAACGTCCGGTCTTTATGGTGGTTGATGATCGACAAGCCATGCATTTCGGAACAAAAGTGGCCTTTAAATCGGTGGTGGCCGCACAGGCTGCGGCCTTGTTGGGTTGGGCGTCGCATGCCAGAGGAGATCGAGTGGGCGGAATCGTGTTCGCTGAATCCGATCATGTGGAATTACGACCGAAGGGTGGGCGAAGAGGTATCCTGCAATTGCTTAATGTTCTGGCCGATCGATCCAGTGAATCTTCGGTGAGGAATCCCGAACCTGGCATTTCTGCAACCTCCTTTCGATTAGCGCTCAATCGCGTCCTCAAGGCGGCTCGACCGGGAAGCCTCATTTTTCTCTTCAGTGATTTCCGCGACTGGGATCAACAGGCAAAGACCGCGCTGCTTCGACTCGGGGCCCATCATGAGGTGGTCGCCATATTCATCTATGATCAAGTGGAACAAGCCGCTCCACCTCCTGGCTCCTATCCCATTACGGATGGTCAATCCCACGGCATGTTGCAGACGCACTCATCACAGGTCGTACAAGCCTATGCGCGGGTGTTTTATACTCGGTATGAAGAAGTCCGTCGCCTCTGTCGTTCGCGGGGAATAGGGTTTGTCCCTATGGCCACCCATGAAGATATCCCTTCACAACTTGCCAAGGGACTCCAAGAATTAGGGAATCGGCGAACGGCCAACCATTCGGGAGTGGCGGGGGTAGCGGGAGTCGCTTGACATGCCGAATGCACCCGATCCGTTACAAGATTTACGCGATGTGCATATGCCGGATCCCATTTCCTGGTGGCCTCCAGCCTTCGGGTGGTGGATGATCATGGGCCTGCTGATCATTGGAGGCAGCCTGATTATTTGGGCTTGGGCCTATCGCCAACGGACCCGACCGAGACGGTTCGCGTTGGCTCAACTCAAAGATGTGCAACAGCAGTATGCGGCACATGCCGACGACCATTGGGCAATCACCCAGTTATCACATCTTGTCAGGCGTGTGGCGCTTGCCACGTTTCCACGATCTCAGGTTGCGGGATTGTCCGGGAAATCCTGGCTACAATTTTTGGATACAACCGGACACACGAATCAATTTTCGGATGGGCCAGGACAATCCTTGTGCTCTAGTCCGTATCAACCACACGGGCCGCGTGCTGCGGCGGAACTCATTCCGTTGATTGAACGTTGGATCCTTCACATTCCTTCGAGGAAACCCTTGGGATGATGTCTTTGGTTTGGCCATGGATGTTGGCCTTGGGGCCCTTGCCCTGGCTTATCAGACGCTGGGCTTCACCGGCTTCTGAACAAGCCACTGCTGCCTTACGTGTCCCACACTTTCGAGAGATGGTCGATTTGCAGTCCATTCGCAAGACAGGAAACCTTCAAAGCCGTTCTTCGATGTGGTTTTGGTTCAGCATTGTGATGTGGCTGTTGCTCTTGCTGGCCGCTGTACGGCCTCAGTGGATTGGCGAACCGGTTGGGCTGCCCACCAGCGGTCGTGATTTGATGCTGGCCGTCGACATATCCGGCAGCATGGCTATTCCAGACTTTTCGATCAACGGCCAGGAAATGACTCGTCTCGCCGTCGTCAAACGCGCAGCTGGAGAGTTTATTGCCCGACGCACCGGAGATCGAGTGGGCCTCATTGTGTTCGGGTCTCAAGCGTATGTGCAAACACCTCTAACGTTTGATCGAGATACTGTGAACACGATGTTACAGGAATCGGAAATCGGGCTTGCCGGAAAAGAAACCGCTATTGGGGACGCGATTGGCCTGGCTGTCAAACGGCTGAAGGAGCAACCGGCAGGCAGCCGTGTGCTGGTCTTGCTCACCGATGGGGCCAACACTGCCGGAGAAGTGTCTCCCAGACAAGCGGGAGAATTGGCCAAAGAACAAGGCATTCGCCTCTATACGATCGGGGTCGGGGCAGATCGCATGGAAGTGGATTCGTTGTTCGGCTCTCGGACCGTGAACCCCTCGCGCGATTTGGATGAAAACACTCTACGTCATCTTGCCCAATCAACCGGCGGCCTGTACCTCCGTGCCAAAAATACTGAGGCGTTGGCCAATGTGTATACCGAACTTGACCGCCTGGAGCCAGCTTCGACGGACACTGAACTCTTTCGTCCGAGGACGGAGCTCTTCATCTGGCCGTTGAGTCTGGCTCTGAGCCTTTCGGTTCTCATGGCTGTTTCCCTATTGGTTTCGAATGGATTTGCCGTCGGCACCAGGTGGCTGGCGAAAGGTGTTGATCCAAGACCATTGGTGGGAAGGTAAGATGGCCGCGTTTCATTTTCTTCGCCCGGAATGGTTGTGGGGATTGTTGCCTTTGGTGGGTCTTCTTGTGTTCCTGGCGAAGCGTGGAGCCAATGCGCATGCGTGGGAGTCGGTGTGTGATGCGCATTTATTACCCCATGTGTTGGTCGGAACGACCGGTGCGAAATCACGCAGCCCAATCATCCTTTTAGGCCTGGGTTGGTTCCTGGCGCTGGTGGCCTTGGCCGGGCCTGTGTGGTCTCAATTGCCGCAGCCCGTCTTTCGTGCCGAATCGGCGTTAGTAATTGTGTTGGATGTCTCGCGTTCGATGGATGCGCAGGATGTGGCTCCTTCCCGGTTAACACGTGCGAAGCACAAAATCCTGGATATCCTTCAAGCCCGTCAAGAAGGGCAAACCGGGTTGGTCATTTTTGCGGGGGAGTCATTTGTGGTGTCCCCTCTGACGGACGATGCCCGTACCATGAAGACCTTGGTGCAAACGTTGGAAACGAATCTCATGCCGGTGCAAGGGAGTCGTCCAGACTTGGCCCTGCACATGGGAAATGAATTATTGGAACAAGCTGGAATTCCGGGCGGTGATCTCTTGCTCGTGATGGATGGGGATGCGGAGCCGGAGACGTTGGAAGCCATTACGCAGGTGGCGAACAAGGGGAGAAAAATTTCAGTCTTGGGAGTGGGCACAACAGAAGGGGCACCTATTCCCGAAATGGGAGGCTTCGTCAAAGATGAAACGGGAGCCATTGTCGTCACGAAACTAGATCCCGCCTCGCTTCAAGCGGCAGCCCGCAAAGGTGGTGGACGCTTTGCCCTTCTCTCCCTGGATGATCGAGACCTTGACTATGTGTTGCCGTCGGTCGATGGCGTGCAGATTACGACGACCACGACATCGACTCAACGCACGACGAATCTGTGGAGAGAAGAAGGTCCTTGGCTAGTTGTGGTGCTCTTGGCGTTGGTCCTTCCAGCGTTTCGTCGCGGATGGCTAGGGGTCATGCTGGCCTTCATATTTCTGCCTCAAATCAGCCAGGCGTTTTCTTGGGAAAATGTGTGGGAACGCTCCGATCAACAAGCCATGAAGGCGTTAGAACAGGAAGATCCGAAGAAAGCGGCCAACCTGTTTGAACAGCCTGATTGGAAAGGAATTGCGCATTATCGGGCAGGAGACTATGGACAGGCTGAGCAAGATTTTTCGGAAATGGATTCACCGGACGCTCACTATAATCGAGGCAATGCGTTGGCGAAACAGGGGAAGTATCCGGAAGCGATGGCATCTTTTCAAGCGGCATTAACGCAACAGCCTGCTCATGGGGATGCCCAACATAATTTGGATGTACTCAAGAAATTGCTAGAGGATCAACAATCGCCACCTTCTCAGGGAAGCGAATCCCAATCCTCAGACGGGTCATCGGAAGACAGTCAGCAAACGGACGAGCAGGGGTCTCAAAATCAGCAGAGTCAGGAACAGACATCCGAGAAGAGCGGCCAGGATGAAACTTCAGACCAAACGGCTTCCAAACAAGATGGCCAAAAAAATGAGAAAGGTTCATCTAATTCAACTCAAGATTCTTTAGGCAACGCCAAACCATCTCCGGGTGAGAACGGGAAGGATGCCGATCTTCAGGAACGACTGGCATCTGCCTCACAGTCTGAGAGCGCGCGAGACGATCAGAAATCGGAACAGGCTCTTCAACAATGGCTTCGCCGAATTCCCGATGATCCAGGGGGATTGTTGCGGCGAAAATTCCTCTTGGAACATCGCCGCCGTTTGGAATCAGGAACTGCGGTGGATGCATCAGGGAGGACTTGGTGAAACACGCGGGAATGCGGTGTCCTCTCCTGTGTCATCCCTGAAAGGTTTTGTCAGGGATCTCTTGTGAGGTTCACCCAACAAGGACCACAAGGAAAAGAGGACGGGTGCGGAAGAGAAAGATGGATTCCGGCCAACAGCTAGCCGGAATGACAGGAGAGAAGGATTTGGAATAACTATGGTATGTGAGTACGGCAAAAGGTGGACCTGCCTGCACGAAGCGTTTC
>CBDUWS010000124.1:0-5752 GCA_965370985.1 uncultured bacterium | reverse complement strand
TTACCGAGGACTTTGACAGTGCCTTGGAAAAAGGCATTGATTACATCGGTGAACAATTCCTCGGGCGTGACATTGATCCAAAAAAAGGCTGACAAGGATTGAAAAACTTACTCGTAGATACTCACGGGCTCACGCCCCGTGGCCCTTAAAATTCAAAATTGTGCTGCATGTGCCCTTTGTCCACTCGCTCTTGATGGTCCACGTACCGCCGGGTCACCGCCTCATTCAACCCAACCGTCGACGAGAAGAACTCGGGTGACCACAGCACCACCCCCAAAAGGAGTCCCCCGCCTCCAGCGGGGAGCGCTTTCACCCACGGGCTCACGCCCCGTGGTCCTCCGCGCTAGCTTTGATAGTTTGAGTTATTTACTCAGACTGCGAATATAGGAAAGGACATCCAAGATTTCCTGTACAGAAAGATCTTGCTTCAAAGATGGCATTGCCGTTCCAGGACGGCCATTTCTAATAGTTTGGAGTAGGTCCTTGTCTGATTTCTCGTGAGTCTTTGTAAGATCTGCTGCTGGCGGAACCAGCGACTTGCCGATTGGTCCGTCTCCTTTTCCAGTTCGGCCATGACAGTGGAGGCAGTGTGTGCGATAGACCGCCTCACCACGCTCAGGATTCCCACTCTTTTCATCGGACATTTTAGCTGGAGTTTCAATTTTTTTTACCGCTGGAAATGGTTGAACGGTATTTTGGACAAATAAATACTGGGCGAGAGGAGATATTTGTTCATCTGGGATTGGACACCCAAACGTATGCTTCATTTTCTTAATGATTTCCATCCATCGTTCCTGAGAATGCGGAGGCTGTGTGTAGACATATTCAGCAGAATGACAAATGAGACAATAACTACTTGCAATGTTGCTTCCTGGGCCCTGTTGAAAGGAGATCGGATCGTGAGGCAGGCTCAACGGAGACGCTGCGTCCATCGCTTGGGCTCCGGACTGCTGCCCCACAAACAACATGCTCGCACAAACCACCGCACTGACCCACACACCCCATCGCTGCATCTTGTTTCCTTTATATTGCATGAAAGTTCACCGTTTCGACCGCATTGCGAAGATAGCCACTTGGATTCCATCGAGCACTGAAGCGTTGGGATTCGCCAATTCTGTTCACAGCGAGTGTTTGCACTGCATAGGTACGACCACGGGTAGGAGTAAATTGCGCTTCCCAGGGGCGAAAGCTAAAGTCTCCATAATCTTGCCCTAATCGGGCAGTTTGCCAATGTTGGCCACCATCCACTGAAAATAACACCCGATCAATGCCGTAGCCCTGATCAAAGGCAATGCCTTTAATAGTCATGGGCGCTCCGCCTGATACTGTTCCATTATTTTCTACGTTTGTGATAAACGAGCGGACGGTCATTTTCCCAATCGGGACCGATCGTGTGGTTTCCTCGCCAGGTTGAATGCACCCGCAAGGATCTGCTGGCAACCGATAGGCCTTCTCCATCCAAAAGTTATGATCACGCTCGTTGAGCACTTCAACATCGCTTAACATTTTAACCCAATAGGTCGCATACCAGCCTGGCACGACCAGCCGAAGGGGAAAACCATTCAACCAGGGAAGAGGCTCACCATTCATGGAATGTGCGACTAACACCTCTTCTTGAATGGCATCATTAAGATTGAGAGACTTTTGAAAGTCAGGGGTGGCATCCGCTACCGGACGATCGAGGCCATCAAAACGAACCTGCACCCCATCCTCTTCTAGCCCGGCTTTGTTCAGCAGATCCCGGAGTCTGACTCCAATCCATTTGGCATTCCCCATTGCGCCATTTCCCCATTGGCCGCCAGGAACCCGCGGTTCAAAAAACCCCCGGCTATTTCCTCCGCACTGGCATACTGCGGCAATCTCCACTTGTTCGAAATCCCGCTTCAGTTCCTCCAGGCTCAAGGACAATGGTTGTTTCACTCTTCCACGAATCATCAGGCGAAACGTATTCAAATCTACCTGATTGGGAATATTGGCCAGATGCCACCGGACAAAGAAGGCATCGTTGGGAGTAAAAATCCCCTCATTAAATATATGAAATGGTGTTTCCAATTGTGGAGGCCTCGTAGTCATCACCATCAGTGGCCGCTTCTGCGGAAAGGCCACCAGTGGGCGGCGACCTCGCTCGAATGGCAAATCCACAGATGGCAAGGCTTCAGCCCGGAGCGCCCTGGGACCAACAAGTCCTACAGCCCCAAGAGCTAAACTCGCAGACAAAAAACCTCTGCGACTCAGTCCGGAATGTACGTTGTTCATCGATTTCCTCATGTGGGGTTTTTCACTAGAATTCGTCTTCAGTTTCCAAAACTTTCCTGGCATTCAAATAAGCCATCACATCGGCTACTCCTTGTTTTCCACCAACTGTGAGCCCCCAAGACGGCTAGATCATTGTATTTTTACTGCACCACCTTCCGTGAAGGAAGGGGATTTTGTTCATTATGGTTAGGGCACCTTAATCTTGGGGAGAAAATAGTCAACTTGGGTCAGTTCGACGATGGGGAGAATCATGCCCTCGCCTTCTTTTTTTGTCGAAAAATCATACATGAGAGACTCTTCAGGGACCAGCTTCCCACGGTACAGGATTATGATCTCGACCTCCTCTTTTCGTGAGCGTTTCTTTTCTATTTCCTCCTTTACTTCAGGAGAAGGTATAGCTGTCATTTCAAAAGGCTCATTGGATAGTTTGAAACGGACAATCCCCCATGACGTTTGAATCTGTCTTGGGCCAATGGAAACCCCAAATCCAGATTTATCATCCCGGACACTGGTCAGGAAACCATCCCAGAGGAAGGCGATGGGTTGCGTGAGATTCGGGTTGCCTATTCGAAGTGCATCACGTTTTTCTGACTCATCAAACAGCCGATCGTAACGTTCATCCACGTTCTTCCCAAACAAATACTTCCAATCTGGGGGATGCTTTTCTAGCTTTGTCAGGAATTGTTCTGTGGTGTTGGGCTTGTTGAGAAACATCACCCCTGAAGGGATGACCGTGTGGATAGGCTTCTCCAGCACGATTAATGGCCGAATCCCTTCAGGAGCATCCTGCCCATACGCCACTGAAACAAACCCGACACATGCCAGTATGAACAAGACCGGAAATCTATTCATTATACTTCCCTTCATGCAAGGGCGTTATTACTTTTACCCTTTTTACTCTGGCAACGTGGGAAATTCGAAAGGAATTTCTTCCCCTGTCAAGGCCTTTAAAAAAGCAATGAGATGTGTTTTTTCTTCTTTGGTTAAACCCAAAGGCTTCATCATTGGACTCAAGTTAGGATTCTTGCCACCACCCCGATCAAAAAAATCAACGACTTCTTCTAACGTCTTGAAAGCACCATCATGCATATAAGGTGCGGTCTCAATAATGCTCCGAAGCGTGGGGGTTTTAAATGCGCCTGTATCTTCAGGGCGACGAGTCACATAGTATCGACCAAGATCCTCTTTCATGGGGCCAACCTGTGGCACTCCAAGATTATGAAACTGATTATCCGTAAAATTTGAATCGTTATGACACAGCATGCAACGGGCTTTGCCCTTGAATAGGGCCATGCCCCGTTGAGCTTCCTCGCTCATTGCCGTTTTATCACCCAAGACATATTGATCAAATGCCGAGTTCGTTGAAATGATCGTTCGTTCGTATGCAGCAATGGCTTCGGCAATGCCTTGCATGCTGATACCCGTGCCAAACACCAATTGAAACTGATCCACATATCCTTTAATGTGACTGAGTTTTTTGACGACATTCTCATGAGTCTCTGCCATTTCCACAGGATTGACGATGGGTCCGATAGCTTGCTCTTCGAGCGATCCTGCGCGGCCATCCCAGAATTGCACGGGGTTAAACGCCGTATTATATATTGTCGGAGCCTGACGCCCGCCGCGTTTTCCCCCGACGCCAACGGAAACCTGTTTGGGATCGGCAAACCCTAATCCTGGCGTATGACAAAAGGCGCAGGAAATCGCTCCGTTCTGGGATAATCGCCCATCAAAGTACAACTGCTCCCCTAACTTGATCTTTGTTTTGTAATTGAGGTTGGTTGCCGGAATGGGCACCGCCGTTGGAAGCGGCCCGATGTCAGGGACACGCATACCAGCCACGTCAATGGTTCCTTTGCCAAACATTGAAGAAATCGGTTTCTGCTCTGCAATGCCTGATCCCCAATACATAAATATCCCACCAAAAAGGATAAGCAGAAAAATCAGTAATTTTTTTCGTGAGTTCATAACATTTCCCTTTCTGTTTCCTGCATCGTCGCCCCAGTTCTGGACACTTAAAGATGGGATCGATCTCTCATTGGGTTACACGAACCACGGTCCTATCCATGCCTGTATTCCCGCTCTTTGGGTCATAGGCATATACCGACAGGCCACACACTCCTTTTTCACTCATCATCTTACTTGAATGTCATCATGTAGGTGGTGATGGCATAGATATCTTCTTCTGGTAGAGAAGGTTTGGGAATATACGCTCCACTATCCGGCACGAAATCATTGGGATTCAGGTTGAACCGATACACCCAATCAGCTTGTAGACGAGTACCCATTTTTAAAAAAGACGTGCTGGATTTTCCTCCAGTATACCCACGCCGGGTCTTCGCCGGAGTCCAATGGCAGTTACTGCAAGCATGTTCGCGATATAATTTAGCCCCCTTTTGGATTTGCTCAGAAGTTCCAGGTTTCATGATTCCCTCTTGAATCCTTGGATCTTTCAATAATGCTAAATATTGGACCACGGCTTTGGCCTTGTCGGTTGGAAGCGCCAGGTGGGCCTGCTTTCGTTTCGGATTATAATCGTAACCCACCGGATACAATCGTTGCTTGGGATTTTGCAACCATTTTTCCAGCCATTGAGGTTGGTATTTGTTCCCTGCCCAAATAAGATCGGGTGCTTTTTTGTCTTGGCGAGAGACAGGAGGGCCTTCAATTCGATGACAGGAGATACAAACGGACTTCACCGTACGCTCTCCTAGATCATCGGCTTTTGCCAACCCCGCCAACGCGGAAAAAACAATAACACAAACCAGTCCCCCTCCTAGCAATCGATTCAATGTTTGCATGTCTCTTTCCTTATTTATTGCGTCCTGGTGTTTTATGAGAACTTTTCTACGGCAAGCTTCTGACTCTATTTTTCCGTGGCATAACTTTCTTTCTTCTTATAATGTGAAAATTGAACCAGTAAAATTTCCGCTCTATTTCCCTTGTTTGAGCAATAGCTATACCAAAAATAAAAAATTGGAAAATCCTCATTATTTCAAAATTTTCATTGATAGGCTTTGTGAGGGGGAAAAACTGTAGATGGTTTCAGAGGAACTGTTAACTCATAATGTTAATGATTAATTGAACAAGTTAACAAGTTAGCATGAAAAGAAAAAAAATTCACTCCGAAAGCTGTGGAGTATCCGTATGTAAGACTTAAGAAAGACTGTTCCTAATTTCCACTTTTAGCTGCACCTTTGTGGTGCTTACGGAGGTAGATGAATGAGAATGTTGCAAAAAGCCGCCAGCGGCGTTCTCGCCATTTTACCGTGCTCACGTACTGAGAGTACGCTCCGCGCGTCAAAATGGCTGCGGCCTTGCTGGACGGACTTTTTTGAACATTCTCTATCGCTGATGACGTCAGGGCTTAATGAACATTTACGTGCCATTGAAATGAAATATTCAACAGACCCATGAATGATTCATGACAGCGATTTGTGGGGTACCTCAGGCACGTCTGCACTTCGATTGGTCACGGAACGACAACACCGCGTCA
>CBDUWS010000123.1:0-5772 GCA_965370985.1 uncultured bacterium | reverse complement strand
GAAGGAGGCATCGTGGGCATGGATGTGAAAGTCGGACCACATTGGTATCGTAATTCAAACGGGACAGTGGAAATTGAAGGACTTCCTCAACTTGAATTGGAGCTTCGGAAAACCGGTGGCGTCCCGGTTCGAGTGAACTTTGCCATTTTTGATTCAGGTGGGAAGCTCCATGCCAAGATTGAAGCCAACTCCCTTGTCATCAATGAACAAGGGGCGTATCACCTGGAACGATCTGAGAGAGGGCTGATGTTAACCACGACCAGCAACCGGAAACGCGTACTCGTAATCAATGTCGGAGAAGATAATCAGGTAGAGATTCCGGAAGGTGAATTTTATACCCTGAAAGGCCACATATTAAAAATTACCTCTCAGGAATGGTCCGTGGAAAAAACTAAGGGAGTTTCAGGAGAAACCGACATGAAGGGCAAAGCGGTGGCCGTCGGTTCGTAACGGGTCAGAAAAATGTTTTTCTCTCGAAACCAATTCAATTGGTTTCTTCACAATCAGAACAACTGATCAAATCTCCGCTGCCGGAGCATCACACCGTCCTTCACAAATAGCACACATCCGAGGAGAGACACCTTCGCTTACGCTGGCTGGGCCTAGCGAACAACTTAAATCTAAAGCCACGACATCAGGACCTTGATACGTCCACAAACGGCCACATTCCTGGCAACAATACCAAAGCGTATACCCCGGCCATTCTCGATCACGTACCGCCATCAGTCATATTTCCTTTGTGCCCTGACTCTTTAACCACAGACCTTACTCAGACAACGAATCATCTGGCATCAACATTTGAATTTTCTGAGGTACCGCTTGCAACCATTCATCGAATGGCATATCCGCATCCACCACAATCTCAATTTTGCCATTGGCCAAACGGTGGATTACCCCTGGACTTTCGGGTGACAACGGAATCTCCACCACCTCACGTGAAATTTCTAATTGATCAGTCAATTCTAATATTTGTGAAATCTGTTGAAACGAAACAGCTGGTAAAGAACTCACGCTACCTCCTTTTTCAAATAGATAGACAGAAAATTGTAGGAAGGTCATCACCCCCTGTCAACGAACCCTTATCTCTTCATGCACTTACGAATTCGCAAACAGACGAGAAAAAATTATCCCGGCAGCTTCCATATCCTCACGATTGACATCCAAATGCGTCACCGCACGAAAGGACCGATCGCCAACCGCATTCAGCAACACTCCAGATTCACGGCAGTCCCCGAGTAATTGTTCCATGGACTTTGAAGATTGAGTCACTTGGAACATCACCATATTCGTCTCGACCGATTCCACATCAACCGCGACGCCCGGAATCGCTTGTAGCCATTGGGCCAAATGCTTGGCGTTTACATGATCTTCAGCCAAGCGCGAAACATGGTGTTCAAGCGCATAGATACCGGCAGCCGCTAAAATGCCCACCTGTCGCATACCTCCGCCAAACACTTTCCGCAAACGACGGAGTTGTTGAATACGTCCAGTATCGGACACCACGATAGAGCCAACCGGCGCGCCCAACCCTTTCGATAAACAAAACGACACCGTATCAAATGTAGCAGCATACTCTGCCACCGATACCCCGGTTTTTGCCGAAGCATTAAATAACCGGGCCCCATCCAAATGCAACGCGAGACCATGTTTACGCGCAAGGTCCGTCAATTGATAAATCGTCTCCAGAGGATACACCGAACCGCCGCCCACATTATGCGTCTGTTCCAAGCACAATAATGTTGTCGGAGGCGTATGCAAATCTGGCCGACGAATAGCCGCTTCTACGTCCTTAGGAGATAACAACCCCCGCGTCCCCGGCACACAACTCAGTTGCACGCCAGAAAGAGACGAGGCCGACCCACCTTCATAGCGAATGATGTGCGCAGAACTTTCGATAAGTACCTCATCTCCAGGCTGGGTATGCAGTCGAATCGACAATTGATTGCCCATCACACCGGTAGGGACAAACAAACCAGCCTCTTTTCCTAGCAACTCCGCGGCCATCGCTTCCAAACGATTCACAGTGGGATCTTCGCCATACACATCATCGCCCACATCCGCATAAGCCATGGCTTGCCGCATGCCGGCAGTGGGCTTCGTCACTGTATCACTCCGTAAATCAATCACAGCCATTATCGATCTCCATATCAGAACATCCTCGGCGGATACCATTCTATGCTACAGGTCATCGTCACACAAGATTTCCTTTGGTCATTGGGCTACAATTCACACTAATGAAACAACGCCTCTTAGTCACAGGTGGAGCAGGGTTTTTAGGAACCTATCTCTTGCAACGGGCTGGTAATTTTACTGCGACTGGTACCCTGCATAGTACCGCCGCCACTGGTATCCCTGACGTTTCCTTTCATGTCTGTGACCTGCAACAAGCGCAGGAAGTTCGAATTCTCCTGGATCGAGTGCGGCCCGAGATCATCATCCATACGGCCTGCTCCGATCAAGGCGGAAATCTTTCAGCCATTGCCACGGCCGCTGGCCTTCTCGCCATACAGTCAGCCGAACGACGCATCCGATTCATCCATCTCTCGACCGATCAAATCTTTGACGGAACGGCAGCCCCCTATACTGAAGCCAGCGCACCCTGTCCGATTCATCCTTACGGCACAGCCAAAGCCCAAGCGGAAGACTTAGTCCGTTCCCTCAACCCACAAACCACAATCGTTCGAACCTCATTACTCTACGATCTTCATACACCGGATCGACAAACCACTCGCTTAATCAACGCAACCTCCACAGACGAACTCGTACACCTGTTCCTGGATGAAATTCGCTCTCCAATATGGGTAGAAAATCTGGCGGAGGCCTTACTCGAACTCGCGAACCACAATCTGCCAGGCATCCTGCATATAGGCGGCCCTCAAGCCCTCAACCGATGGGAATTGGGAATGGGTTTGCTCGAACATTTTGGAAAACCCCCAACACCCAATATTCAAAAAGGAACGATTGAAGAATCAGGTCTGGTCCGTCCTCCAAATCTCACACTCGACTCTTCCAGTGCTCAGCAGACTCTCCATACCCCCTTACTTTCCCTTCCAGAAGCCCGCAAGAAAGCAAAAAGCTAAATAAAATTCACCCAAATCAATAATCTGCATCCATTCCCAGCAGAGTGCCACCATTTTGCCGGGCTCCAAGATGTTGTAAGCTCAGTGAGCTCCCCAGTAGCCACAGCCTCCGTTCTCGTACAACCTGTTCACACACCGAGGTCTTCTTGCGGTTTAGGGGGGCATTGTCGGACGAGGTGTAAGGTACAGGCCAACGGGTTCCATCAGAATCAGGCGCTGGTGGCGGAGCCTGCCCACAGCTGGGAGAAGCACTCGTATCCGGGTGTCATGAATCGTCGGACAAGCAGTGCGCAGGCAAGTGAGTAGTTGGGGACAGGCATGGATCCCATCTTCCTCCTTAAATGATAAGAGGGTACCCGCCAGCGAACGCATCCTTGAGGCGTGGTTATACGAAAAAGTCAGCCCAGGGTAAACCGTCAGTCCATGAAAAAACCCCTATTGGTGGGGAGCCCTCAGTGTCAGATCCCTTATCGGGAACCCCTCAGCGGATCCAGACTTCTGATTGGCTCATTCACGGCCAGGTTAACCATTGCTACTCTATCTTTGCCCACATGAGTGGGCGGAACGTACAGGTTAATACGTGCCGCAATCGCAAATGGCGGACCAAGTTTAGCTGCATCACGAGCTATTGAGACTCATTGACAAATACCTGCAAACCTTCGAAAATCGCCCCATCGACCTTGTTCAGCTTTTCACGCCGGGTAAAAGGGAAAGAAACAGACGCCATCTATTGAAAGAACACACATCATGGGAAATTCCTACCGGGGTCGACCCAAATTGCGACGACTTCAAAAACCCGCAATCGACAAACCTGCTGAGCAGATTCTCAAAGAACTGCGACCCAAACCTTCCTCCTCCAGCAACAGCACGTACCGGGAACAATCACTGAAGATTCACGGGCTCATTTGCGCCAAGTGCGCCAGAGAGTTCGACTTCAAGACGAGGCACCTACTCACGGTGCACCACAAAGACGGAAACCACCACAACAATCCCCCTGACGGGTCGAACTGGGAAAACCTCTGCACGTACTGCCACGATGATGAACACAGTCGGGGAATCCTTGGTGATTATTTACGGAAGACAAAAGAGGACAAGGCTTAGGGAATCTGTCTACAATCCCTCCACGGACCATGGACACATGATTTGAGCTCGAACGCATTTGGGGAAGGCAGGTTATTGTATGCTGAGGAAAGAATCACTGAGAGGGATGCATGGCATTTATGTGGTCGTTGAGGACTTGGGACCGGAACTGAAGGGGGTGCTGACCCGAAATGCGTTGCGCAAACGAGTGGAGATACAACTTCGGACGGCGGGTATTCGCCTCGTCAAGGAACTCGAGGCGGCCAAATTGCCCGGCGAACCCTATTTGTATATCAATTTGGCAGCTCTTCCCTTGGGTCCAAAGCGCTATGCCTGTCGGATCGACCTTGAAATGCACCAACTAGTGGCCCTCGCTCACAACTCCGCCAGCGGACATGCCATCACCTGGGAACAAGGCGTCGTGACGGCAGGTGGCGTCAAAACTATTTACGACAATATCGACGAACTCGTCTTCGATTTTATTTATGATTATCTGGCGATGAATCCCGATGAATAAAGGGGAGACAAATCATGACCATTCAGCCAATCTTTTAAGGTAACCATGCCGCATAAGAGTGGAGGAAAGGAACTCGCCTACCCAATGTGGTTAGCCGGAAAACGGCTTTCTGAAATTCAAGAATTCGTGTGGGCCAAGACTGGCGACAAACCAGGATCAGTTAGAGGATGGATTCTAGATTGGGAGCGGGGGAAACAACAAAATTGGACGCCGACAATACAGTCTTAGTTGATCTCCAAATGCTACTTTGTTGCGTCTCTCGAGTTGATTGAATGATCCTGAGGGAAATTTGACGTGAGTGCGCCAATCATGAGAAAAAGACTCTTGTTCAAATCATCTAGCCTAAAAGGAGAGTACTCATGGCGAAAGCGCGGGCACGTCACATTTTGGTTTCAACAGAAGAAGCCTGTACAAACTTAAAAACACAAATTGAGGGCGGTGGAGATTTTGCAGCCGTCGCCAAGGAACATTCCACCTGTCCTTCAGGCAAACAAGGGGGGGACCTGGGTGAGTTTGGCCCCGGTCAAATGGTCAAGGAATTTGATGCCGTTGTATTTAATGAGGAGATTGGCAAAGTCCACGGCCCTGTCAAAACCCAATTTGGCTATCATCTTCTCGAAATCACCAGCCGCACTCCATAAATAGTTCAATATTCATAGGACAAGGGTATTGTCTTTGGGTTATGCCCTTGTCCTCCTCTCCTTTCCTAATTCCAACGTCCGCTGAAATTTCCTCATACGACTAAGAAGTCTGTAGTTAAGATGACACCGATCTCAACTATTCGGCATGTCCGCAGAAGCGGGAATCCACCCTAAAAGCCCGAATAGATTCCCGATTAAAAATGTCGGGAATGACGAAGATGATGGGTTCCCGTTCCCCGCCTTCGCGCTTGCGCGTAGAAGCGCGACAGCATGTAAACGTGAGGACAAGCTCGGGGGTTGACCCAACTAGGAAGCAATAGCCTTAGTCTTTTTCAAGCGACGGATTCCTTAGTAAGCGGACCTCGCTATCCCACAAAAATTCGAAGAGTTTGGCACTAGGATTCACCTTGATGTAGACTTCTGTACTTCTTCTGATTACCTTATCTTGGATGAT
>CBDUWS010000122.1:0-5786 GCA_965370985.1 uncultured bacterium | reverse complement strand
CGTCCCGATTCCACAATACATTGTGGGATGTACACATATTTTTCATTGGTCAGCCGTTTGGCAATATCATTTAGGGTCAATAAAACCGTGCAGTCCGAATCTCCGCCCAATGTAGCATTAGGGACATGTAAAAATTTGGCGCGGTTTTTTCGAAACATGGTCAAAATACGATACACACTGCCGGCCATTACAACGGGATCGCGTTTTTCTAACTCTAACGAATCAAATAAACTGATGATTCGCAGTCGATTTAAAAAAGCCGTGACGTAGGCCTCGGTATGGATCGTGGTCGAATTCGGAAGACCTGCATCATAAATTTTTTCGGCTTCAACAGGCAGACATTGTCGGCCCTGCCGCATAATGGTCTTTGTCGATTCCTTAATTCCCCCTACCGGCGTCAGACAACCCATCCACAACACACACTTCGAATTTATTTTTGAAATTGCTTTGGCATCATCAGACATCGTATGTTGATCAAAGGCATAAAAGTTAGCGGAGGAAACAGCAGGCCCGTCTAAAACTTTCATCAAATGCTTCACCGAGGGAGCATGCGGCATCAATTTTTGTCGATATTCGCCAAGGGTAATCACAGACAACTCAAAATTAATGCGGCCAGGATATCGGTCAACCAAACGATGAATCTTAGGGACATGAACAAAGCCAACCGTAAAAAATTGAACATTCTTATCAGTATGTATCAAAAAATCTTCCAGCCATTCCATCGCTTTGGGATGCAGGAAAAGATCCGTCCATTCCATGAATTCATTGCCACCCAAACACCAGAACTGCAACGGGTCCGTCGGTTGGGAATTAATATAGTTCAACATAAACTCCCAGTCTTCCTGGGTCGTCTTGGGGGGATCCAACGTTTCACGGTAGGAATGATCTAACTCATAACAAAACTCACATTTGACGGGACAGGCTTTCCCTAGACTGAGGGGGATCTTCCCAGCATCCATTTCCCGTTTCAACACATCACGGTAATTCTGCTGCGCAAATAACAGAGGGGCTTCTAAGAGGGGAAGGTCACGGGACATCGTATAGCCTATTGAAACAATATTTTAGTTCGACCCATTCACTGAAACTGATTGACAGAAAGACCCATCATTTGAAAAACTTAAGCCAATTGCAGTAGATTATTTTTAAGATCCTATTCCTATGGCTTCCCCCATCCCATCACCATCAACTTCCTTGGAAGAGGCCATGCAATTGTTTAACCTCACCACACCATTTTCGCAAGAGACCTTGAGCCAACGATATGAAGAAGCCCGTCGGACATGGTATCCATCCCGTTATGCAGGACTCACAAACAACCCTGGCAAATACATGGAAATGTATAAAAAAGGAGAGGCCAAAACCAAAGAAATTCAAGCAGCCTATCAATTACTCCTGACCTACCTGAATACCCAGCAGAAAACCTAGCCCTCCTCCTTCAGATATTATTTGCCTATCGGAACTTCTTTCCTTCAGAACAGCTCAGAGATTCATTCCGGACATATTTACGCGTTGGATTATGGTGCCGCATGACTCACCACACGAGACATACCCGATTCCCCAGTCGCATCCTTCTCGGCAGGGCCATGAGCGACCGGCCAGGTAATGAGCCCTTGAACACCATCAGTTCGTTGTTCTTCCTGCCCAGCTTTCAGAGCATAGATTTGGGGAAGATAATTAGTGCCGAATTTAGAAATATAGAGAAAAACATGTTCGCGGGCATTCACCCGAACGGCCCAGGGCTCAAAGTCATTTTGATAAAACTCCTCCGCCATTTTCATGGCGTCTAAACAAGTCAAGCCACCCGGTTCGTTCAACGTATAATAATAATCCAATGGCATATCATAATCGTCCTGTTTATGAATCGTAATGCCGAATTTTTCAGGATTCCTGACCATTGGCGTATGGCGATAGGCCACAAAATAAAATAACTCGACCGAGTGAATATACCGCTTGTTATCCAAGAGAAATTGACGAGTTTCTTCAGCTTCATCCTGCGTTTCACCAGGAAATCCATAGAATGCCATCACATGATTCCAAATCCCTGCTTTGGCCGCCTCTCGTAAATTGTTCGCTATCACGGATTTCTTGGCATGTTTATCCATCAGTTCCAGTACACGCTCATTAGCCGACTCCATCCCATAATACAGCGTACAACAACCGGCTTGAACGGCCTGCTTCCATATTTCCGGATCTTGTAACGTTTCCTCAAAACGAATCAAGGTGGTCCATTTAATATCTACCGCTTCTTGAATCAGGAGTTGTGTCACTTTTTTCAACAAGGCCGGCGGATAGGACTCATCTGAAAACAGAAAATGTTGAGCATTGTATTTTTCTTTTAAAGCCTTAATCTCCCGAACCACGTCCTGCGCCGGCTTTCCTCGATATTGATCGAAGTAGCCCTGCCCATGGTCGCAAAAGGTACACCGCCCCCAATAACACCCTCTCGTGGCAAGATAGGGCAAAATCCGTTCTGGCACAAAATACATATCGAGCGGCAGCCCATCAAAATCCGGAAGCGGCAACGCCGTCGTTTTCTCGGTATAAATTTCAGTATTAACCGTGACCTGCCCATCTTGATACCACATTAAGTTGGGAACCTGTTCCCAGGCACGTTCCCCGGCCAGCGCTTCTAACAGCCATAGCAAAGCATGTTCGCCTTCATAAAGAATGGCTGTATCGAAAACATTGGCAAAAAATTTATCCTGTTTGGGAAGATCCTCTTGCAACCGAGTGATGACATTACCGCCAACTGTCACATGAATGTCAGGAAATTCCGTTTTGATCATTTTGCAAAAGGTCATCCCCGCCAGCAATTGCATTTGCGTCCCGATAGAAATACCAATGACCTCTGGCTGCTCCTTATGGATAGCGGGAAGGACGAGTTGTCGGCAGACATCCCGGTAGATATTGACGTTCTCATCTTCCAAGCTTGCCAACACTTCGGTGGACACACCTGAACGATACCCCAAATTACTTTCCATGGGATAAAATACAAGGGAAGCAGGAAAATAGGCCGCCGAAATATATTGCATCGCATCGCGAAAGATATTGAGCGCCCCTTCCAGTTTTTCAGCCTGATAAAACGCTTCTCCCCGCACAATGGCTTTCGCCTCCTCGGCTTGCTCCGCCAAGGCCATCACATCAACATTATCTTGAGCGCGAAGACAGGTCAGTCGCTCACGCTCCACATCGGATAATTGCTGACGGACCTCTCGCTCTTCTAAGCCTCGACGTTGCTGATCCATTCGCATCTTCACCCAAATGAGAAAGGTGTCGGTAAAAAACAGATCATACATTTCAATATTAATGTCTTTTTGAATGACTTGATGCCCATTCGCACGCAGGACAGCCGTGAGACTCGGGAGAGCGAGGTATGGAGCGGTGGGCACCCATTCCGGTGGGAACAGGAGCATCGTTTTAAACGTACGCCGGGGTTTGGTGGTTGATGCAGCCCCGTCAATGCCAATGAGGGTATCAGTCATCGTCATCCCTTCCTAAAAGTTAGACCGAGGCGAGATGAGAGGAGGGATTTTGTGGGCCTAGCTGAAATTGCAAAGCTGGCAATTTATTGGAACCAAAATATGAAACATAAAGAAAGACATATTCACGAACGAAGATTTTCAAATCCCACCCAGCATAATGGTTTTGCTCAAATTCCTCGAAGACCCGCTCAGCATCTTCGATACTCAGGCCTTCTTTCACAGTAAAGTAATAGTCCATGGCCAAATCCCATTCAGGATTCTGATAAAAGGTGATGCCGAACTTTTCGGGATTCTTCGCCACGGGAGTATGCTTACTCAAATCAAATGTCCCAAATCCAATCGAATGCACATGCTCTCGATTGTCTTCCAAGAATTGGGTCGAAAATTTCGCATCTTCGTAGGTTTCTCCCGGAAACCCAAAAAATCCCATCACATGATTCCACACACCATGCCGTGAAGACAGCTCCAGACTGCGTTGGATGATTTCAGTCGTCGTGGCCTTATCCATTAATTGTAAGACCCGCTCACTCCCCGATTCATAGCCCATATGCAAATACTTGCATCCCGCATCTTGCGCGTCCTGCCACACCTCGTCATCCAGAAGACTTTTTTCAAATCGAATATGTGTCGTCCAGGCGATATCCAATTTGGACTCCACCAATTTCCTCGTCACCTTCCGGAAGAGTGCCGGTGGATACGACTCATCAGTAAAATGAAAATGACGTGTCTGGTATTTCTCTTTCAAAAATGTGAGTTCGTCGATGATTTGCCAATCTTTTTTAGTACGATACCCAGAGGTATAGCCTTCGCCATGATCGCAAAATTCACATCGTCCCCAATAACAGCCCCGGGTCGCCAGATACGGCAAGATCGGTTCCGGCACAAAATATTTCTCCATCGGCAACCCATCAAAGTCCGGGGGAGGTAAGGCACCCATATTTTCGGCAAAGGTTTCACTATTCACATGAATACCCGTAGCATCTCTAAACATCAGATTGGGCACATGCGAGAGTTCCGTCCCATTTACAATACCTTCGACCAATCGCAACAGCGCGGTTTCGCCTTCATAGACAATGGCACTGTCAAACAAAGCAAAAAGTTTCGGGGTGTCAGGCAGGACATCCCGGAAACGAGTCACAGTATTTCCGCCAATCGTGACATGAATGCCTGGAAACTGTTCTTTGATCAGCGCGCAGAAGGTCATGGAAGAAAATAATTGTTGTCGAAGAACAATTGAAATGCCAATAACATCTGGCTGTTCCGCAATAATAGCCGGTTTTAAGATATGCTCAAACACATCCCGATATACATTGACTTGAGTATCATTCACCGCATCCAGCACCTCCGACGACATGAAGAGTTTATAGGATAAATCCGTTTCCATCGGAGGCATACAAATTCTGGCTGGGGAATACACCAGAGAAATCGTGGCCGTCACTTCTCGAAACACTGCAATCGCCCATTCCAGTTTTTCACCGTCATAAAATTCCGGAGTACGTACAATGCGTTTGGCTTCTTCGGCCTTTTCAATCAACTCGCCAATTCGGCTGCGGGAACAGTCACACAGGGCAAGCTGCAACTCCACTTCAGCATCCGTCAAATCCCGATCTCGGGCTATTTTTTTCAATCTATCCAGCTGCCGAGGAACCTTTTTGAGCACTCGACGCAAAAAGTCCTCACTAAAAAACCAATCATACATTTCCAGATTGACGTCTTTTTGCACCACGTCGTGTCCAGCCTCACGAAGAAAGGCGGTTAATGTCGGGAGACTCAAATAGGGCTCAGACGGGTACCAGTCAGGAGGGAAGACCAGCATGACTTTGGCTGACTTCCCTGGACTTACAGAATTCGGCAGTGGTCGGGCTTTGGCCCGAATAGGACTAATCAATCCGCCTTTGTCATAATTGATTCTCATGTATAATTCCTAGGTAAAAATATTCATTATATATCGCTGGGAAATATCCGAGAAAGACAAGGTCCAATTCCAAGGTTCAACTCATAAAGTAACTCTTTGATTTATCAATATTTTTTGCCGAACCAATTTGGTATTCTAAGTCCTTGAAAAATGGATGGTCAAGGGCGAATGCGAAATCAATCGATGGCGGGTCACCTTTTAAAATTGACCCAAATCGCTCCATCTATTAATATACGTACTCAAAAGTAAACAGTCCCGCCTATAAAGCAGACTTCTTCATCAACAACTATTGGCCTTCCTTTTAAAGACAAAAGGCAGGCGTGTAAGGAATAAACTATGAATGCCATGACTCGGTCTGAATCGCGAAATTGGATGTCGTACTTGATGGACTC
>CBDUWS010000121.1:0-5817 GCA_965370985.1 uncultured bacterium | reverse complement strand
TCATTCTATTTTCGAGGAAGATTGGTTAAAAAAACGACAAGATCCCGCACAGAAATCATCCCAACCATTTTCCCGTCTTTGGTAATACCCAAATGCCGGATATGTTGTTTGGCCATCAAATCATTGGCATCTAACAACGTACGATTGCCTTCAATCGACGCAATGGGAGCCGACATAATTTTTTCGACCGTCGTGGTGAGAGGATCGGCCCCCGTCGCAACTACCCTTCGCACTAAATCCGTGTCAGTCAAAATCCCAATGATTTCTTCGCTACTCGTGATGAAGATGCTGCCAATTCCGTTATCGCGCATCATTTCGGCGGCAGTTTTGACCGACACATCCCGGTCAACCCTGACGATTTTTTCCAGGGGAACCATACATGACTTTACAGGAACCATGGCTCTACTCCTCCAATCAATCGGTTAACATAAAATGCCGACAGCGTGGCCTGTCATCATTACAATTTCCTTTATAAAGGCGACTTGGTATGGCTCTGATTCGCATGGGCCACAATCGCATCAACTAACGCAGGCACCGTGTTTTCCGCGGCCACAATATCCACGGATAACCCTTCGGCCTGAACCGTTTGGGCCGTAATCGGACCTATACATGCCACGGTGGCATGCTGTGTCAGCCTGCGCATCTCCTGACGATCAGCAAATAACTGACAAAAATTCCTGACAGTCGATGAACTCGTAAACGTTAAATACTGAATATCCTGATTGCGAAAACGATCGGAGATAGGCTCTCGTTCCACTTCGGGTGGCACCGCTTGATAGCCATGGACAACCCGAACAAATGCACCCATTTCTCCCAATTGTTCAGGAAGAATCTCCCGAGCCACTTTTGCACGCGGGATCAATATTCGTAGGCCTTGTATTCCTAACCTACCCAAAGCTTCCAAGATACCTTCAGCCTGAAATTCTTTGGGGACCAGGTCGGCCACTACCCCCCAGCGACTCGCTTCTGCTTTGGTCTGAGGGCCAATACAACAGACTCGTGTATTCCCAAGACTACGAGCATCTTTTTGATGAAACCACAACCGACCCATAAAGGCCTTTACACCGTTCACGCTCGTAAAGATGACCCAATCATAAGTGGAAAGCTCCTGAATGGCCTCATCTACAGGTCCCCAACTCTCGGGGGAACAAATTTCCAACGTTGGACATTCAATAGGCTCAGCCCCCTGTTCTGCCAATAAATTGGAAAGCGCCGGGGCTTGCTCACGCGGTCGAGTCACTAATACCCCTTTTCCAAACAAGGGTCGAGTTTCACACCAATTGAGACGGTCACGCAATCGAACCACCTCTCCCACCACAATGACAGTTGGCGGGCTGAGGTCAGCTCT
The DNA here is from genome assembly GCA_965370985.1 of uncultured bacterium. GTDB lineage: Bacteria > Nitrospirota > Nitrospiria > Nitrospirales > UBA8639 > Nitrospira_E. The sequence goes on along the minus strand of CBDUWS010000121.1, from coordinate 4,469 downwards.
GGTGACTTTATCCACAATATCCGCCAAAGTCCCAACAATAGTTTGTTGCCGAGCATACGTCCCCCACCGAATGGCGGCAACAGGCGTTGTCGAAGGTTTCCCTTCCTGAATTAACCGATCAACAATTTGTGGAAGATTTTTTGTCCCCATTAAAAACACCAAGGTGCCTTCAGCAGAAGCCAAACGAGGCCATTCCATCGCACTCGAGGACTTCGTTGGATCTTCATGCCCGGTCACAAACGCCACCGTCGAGGCCAGCGTTCTGTGTGTCACAGGAATCCCGGCATATGCCGGCACAGCAATTGCGGCAGTAACACCAGGAATGACCGTAAACGGGATTCCGGCTTCAGCCATTGTTTCGGCCTCCTCTCCCCCACGACCAAACACAAAGGGATCACCGCCCTTCAGTCGCACAACACATTTTCCTTCCTGAGCCTTACCGACCAACAGTGCGTTGATTTCTTGTTGATCCCGATAGGATCCGCGACCTTTTCGACCGACATAAATCCGCTCAGCATCCACAGGCGCATGCCTCAACAACTCAGGGTTGGCTAAATGATCGTAAAGCACGACATCGGCGAGTTCCAAACATTCTTTCCCACGCAATGTCAGCAATTTAGGATCACCCGGACCAGCACCAACAAGATACACATGTGCTCTTTTTAGGGAATTCCCCATTCTGTTATGCAGCCCCATAGATTTCCTGAAGAATCGGTTGTGCGCCACGATCTAATAATCCTTCGGCCACTTTCGTCCCAAGTGATTCCGCCTCGGACATCGATCCAGACAACGCATACCGCACATATCGCTTCCCATCAAGAGATATGACTAACCCATCCAAGGTAAGACTCTCCCCTTGAAGGACCGCATGACCGGCAATCGGCACCTGGCAGCCGCCTTCTAATCGCTTTAAGAGGGCCCGCTCGGCCGTCACCGTCACCCGCGTCGGTTGATGCTCAAGCCTAGACACAAGATTCCGCACAAAGCCATCATCTTCACGACCTTCAATTCCTAAGGCTCCCTGTCCAATCGCCGGAAGGCTGACATCGACGGGGAGACATTCCGTGATGTGTTCATCCCAACCTAAACGCTTCAACCCGGAAGCTGCCAACACAATGGCATCAAAGAGGTTCTCCTGAAGTTTGCGGAGTCGTGTATCGACATTGCCTCGTAACATCTTAATTTGAAGATCTGGACGGACATGTAAGAGCTGAGCCTGTCGACGCAAACTGCTCGTTCCCACTCGCGCGCCCAAGGGCAGCGCATCCAACTTTTTCTTATCACCTGCAAGTAAGGCATCTCTAGGATCTTCGCGCTCCGGAATACAAATAATATGTAAGCCGCTTGGTAACACCGCAGGCATATCTTTCATACTATGGACCGCGAGATCAATGTCGTTTTTCAATAGCGCTTCTTCAATTTCCTTCACAAACAGCCCTTTGCCACCAACTTTGGCCAGGGGCACATCCTGAATCTTATCCCCACTCGTTTGGATCCGCTTGAGAACAACAGAGATATCGGGGGCGATCTGTTTGAGCTGCCGTTGCACCCATTCTGCTTGCCAAAGGGCAAGTTGGCTACCCCGGGTTCCAATGATAAGAGTGGAACGTTCCTGACTGGCGGCAATCACAGACTATCTTTCTGCGACAGTGATTCCTCCGAAGCCTCATCACCCACTTCAGTTTCTAATGGCTGAGACTCTAATGGGTGGAGCTCGCGTTCTCGAAGTTCGAAAAACCGTCGTGCCGCTTCAATGAACGCAAACCCATTTTGCGACTGGGCTTCGGCTTTTAACGTCACCAACGGACCATGAAGTAACTTATTCACGATGGCCGACGCCAATCCTTCAATGGCAGTACGATCTTTTTCAGACAACTCGCCTAACCGATGAAAGGCTTTTTCCAATTCGGTATTTTTAATATCTTCCGCTTTTTTCCTCAGGGCCACAATCGTCGGAGTGGCCTCCAGACCACGAACCCAAGCCACCATGATTCCAACTTCTTCTTTCACCATCTTTTCTGCCGTTTCCGCTTCTTTCAAACGCTCATCTTGATTGTGCCCCACATGGGCCTTGAGATCATCAATGTCAAAGACAAAAGCGTTGTCTACATCCTTAACAGCGGGTTCAATATTGCGAGGAACGGAAATATCGATTAAAAAAATCGGGCGGTTCATACGTTGATGGACCGCACCTTCGATATCATCTTTGGAAATCACAAAGTGGGAAGCCCCAGTGGCGCAAATAATAATGTCCGCTTTAAACAGCATACTGCTGAGCTGCTCGTACGGGACCGCACGCCCGTGGAAGCGCTCCGCCAGCGTTAGGGCCCGATGGTGATTGCGCGTGGTCAATAAAACCTCTTTGACCCCATGATTCACTAAATGTTGAGCCGCCAATTTCCCCATCTCTCCGGCTCCTACTAATAACACCACCCGTTGCTGAAGATTGGAAAAGACTTTTTTGGCCAATTCGACAGCCGCGTAGCTGACGGATACGGCATATTCACCAATTCGAGTATTGGTTCGGACATTCTTGCCGACTGAAATGGCTTTTTTGACGACTTTGTTGAGGATGACCCCAGACGAACGATGGGTCAACGCCAATTCATAGGCTGCCTTTACCTGCCCAAGAATTTGTGGTTCACCCACGACCATTGAATCCAGGCTAGCCGATACTCGGAAGAGATGAGCGATGGCTTCTTCATCACTATAGCGGTACAAATGCGGCAGCAAATCCTCTGGCGAGAGAGAAAAATGTGTGGCTACAAGAAAATCTTCGAGTTTGCGAAATCCCCACTCCCCTTTCTCGACAACAGCATAGACTTCCACCCGGTTACACGTTCCCAGATACATGGCTTCCTTAATACCCGAATAAGCCCTTAACCGGGCCAAGGCTTCGCCCATTCGACTATCAGAGATCGCCAATAATTCTCGAAGTTCCACCGGAGCCGTCCGGTGATTGAGTCCTAACACAATGATATTCATAAATGGACAACCGGCTGGGGGCTTTTCAAAAGGATCCCAATAAAGGTCAAAATGACTCCGGCAAATCCCACGATCGTCAGATAGGCCGCCCGTTTGGCCCGCCACCCCACTGTCACTCTTCCCATAAGTACAACAAAATAAAACACCCAGGTAATGAGCGCCCACACTTGCTCAGGGTTCCAACTCAGATAGGAACCAAGAGTTAACTGAGCCGAAACCGCTCCGGTCAGAATTCCCAACGTCAACAGGGGAAAACCAAAGAGTATGGAGCGCTGATTTAACGCATCCAAAAAGTCCAATGGTGGGAGCTTAAAATATAAGACATTAAATTGCTTGGATTTCAACAACCGCTCTTGCATCAGATACATCAAACCTGCCACGAACGCCACAGCGAACCCTATGGTTCCTAAGATGCTCAACGTCACATGGACCCACACGGTCTGAAAAACCGGAGCAATGATGCCGGCCTCCTCCGGAGCCAGCGTTGCGGACACCAAAGAGAGAAAGGCCAGCGGCAATATAAAAGCCCCTAATACCTGTAAGCCTCGTTTTAATCCAACAACCAAAAAAACCAAGACCAATCCCCAGGCAAAAAAGGACATCGCATCCCGAAAGGTCAAATTTGGAACGTTGCCTGTGGATACGATGGCCATACCCAAAGCTACGGTATGGACCAGAAACCCGGCACCGGCCACGAAAACAGACACTCGTGACAGGACTTCAGAACGATGGAGGAGAAATGCCAGAAAGAGGAGGGTTCCTCCAAAATAGAGACCCATTGTCAGAAAGGACAATGTTTCAGCCATAACGCACTTTCTTCCTCATGATTGAAGTAAAAATACCCAGGATCGAGTATAGATCTGCATCCTGAGAAGGTCAAGAAAATCAACAGGTTACCACATTCAATAAGGAAACCAAGGCAGGTAGATTTTCCTAGACAATCTTCCACACACTCAGTACCATGCCAGCCTTGTTTAAATTTTGTTCCGACCTATTCTCCTAAGTCTTCCTATGAGTGGCACCCTCTATATCGTCAGCACCCCAATTGGAAACCTGGAAGACATGTCATTCCGGGCAATACGAATCCTCAAAGAGGCAGCCGTCATCGCTGCGGAAGACACTCGCCGAACGCAAAAACTCTGTACCTATTATCAAATCAAAACTCCCCTCACGAGTTACCATGATTTTAACAAAGAGGAAAAGACCGACATTCTGTTACATCGACTACAGGAAGGCAATCATATCGCCTTGGTATGCGACGCCGGAACACCCCTTGTTTCAGATCCGGGGTACTATCTTGTCAGTCGAGCCGTGAAAGCCAACATTCCTCTTGTTCCTATTCCGGGCCCCTCCTCCGTGTTGACCGCTTTGTGCGTGTCCGGCCTCCCAACCGATCGATTTATCTTTGAAGGTTTTGTACCCAGAAAACCAGGCGCTAGGGAAAAGTTTTTTGAAAAACTTCAACATGAAGTAGGGACCATAAT